>JAIXUR010000437.1 GCA_027483425.1 Cyanobacteriota bacterium
GGGTCACTCTCGGTCATGGGCTGGCCGTCAGATTCGGGGTAGATGATGCTCGGTTTGGGGTGAGGTTTTGCCGTCATAGAAGCGAGCCCTCTCAGCACGGATAGTAAAGCTTGAAGGCAGCCCAGTCTTTTGGCTCATAAGATCGGCCCTTCTCTCAGCCTCCGAACTCTCCCTGGGGGTTGCTCAAGGTTATAGTAAACAGAGCATACTAGCCCCTAGGTTGAATGGAATTTTACGCCTCTAACACCCCCCTGCTGGACTGGACTGGCGATGCCCTCATCATTGGCCTCAGTGAAGACGCCCTTCCCCTCTCTGGTCCCCTGACTGAGCTGAACGATCGCCTCTCTGGGCTGCTGCAAGACCTGATCGACGAAGTCGAATTTACCGGCAAAGATGGGTCCAGTGCCATCACCCGAGTGGGGGCCGGGGCCAGCATTCGCAAGCTCGGCCTCGTGGGCCTGGGGGCCACCGCCGCCATCACCCCCGAGACCCTGCGCCGGGCCGCCGCCGCCGCCGCCCGGCTGGCCAAAAAAGACCGCTGCGTCTCCCTGGGCCTGAGCATGCCCCTGGTGCAGGACGATGCGGCTCTCACCACCCAAGTCCTGGCCGAAGGGGCCAGCCTGGCCCTCCACCAGGACAACCGCTTCAAGTCAGAGGATAAATCCAACGGCAAGGTCAACCTCGAGCAGATTCATCTGCTCGGTTTGGGGGGCCACGACAGCAGCCTCCACACCGCCCAGGCGATCTGCGACGGCATCATTCTGGCCCGTGAGCTGGTCTCGGCCCCGGCCAACGTCGTTACCCCAGAAGCCCTGGCCCAGGCTGCCGCCGACATCGCTGCCACCCACGGCCTAGAGCTTGAGGTGCTCGACCAGGAGCAGTGCGAAGCCCTGGGCATGGGGGCCTACCTGGGGGTGGCCAAGGCCTCTGAGCTGCCGCCCAAGTTTATTCACCTCACCTACAAGCCCGCTGGTACGCCTACGCGCAAGCTGGCGATCGTGGGCAAGGGCCTTACTTTCGATTCGGGCGGGCTCAACATTAAGGTCACCGGCAGCGGCATCGAGATGATGAAAATTGACATGGGCGGGGCCGCCGCTACCCTGGGGGCCGCGAAGGCGATCGCCCAGCTCAAGCCCAGCGCTGAGGTGCACTTCATCAGCGCCGCCGCCGAAAATATGATCAGTGGCCGAGCCCTGCGCCCCGGCGACATTCTCACCGCCTCCAATGGCAAAACCATCGAGGTCAACAACACCGATGCCGAGGGTCGCCTTACCCTGGCCGATGCCCTGGTGTTTGCCGAAAAGCTGGGCGTGGATGCCATCGTTGACCTGGCCACCCTCACCGGGGCCTGTATTGTGGCCCTGGGGGATGACATCGCGGGCCTGTTTACCGAAAACGAGGACCTGGCGGCGGCGATCGCCACGGCGGCCACCGCCGCTGGCGAAAAGTTTTGGCGCTTGCCCATGGAAGAGAAATACTTCGACGGGCTCAAGTCCATTGTCGCCGATATGAAAAATACCGGCCCCCGCCCCGGCGGTTCGATCACGGCGGCCCTGTTCCTGAAGCAGTTTGTCACCTCGACCCCCTGGGTGCACCTGGATGTAGCTGGCCCCGTGTGGACCGAAAAAGAAAACGGCTACAACAATCCGGGGGGTACTGGGTTTGGGGTGCGCACCCTGGTGCAGTGGGTTTTAGCCGCCGCCTAGGGCTCGCTGGGGGCTCGCTGGGGGCCGCTGGAGGACTGTGTGGCCATCGCCTGGGCGATCGCCACACAATCCCCCAGGGTCGCGTCGGTCTTCACCCCCTGCCAGTCCACCGATGGAATGGCGGCCCGATGGCCCCGGTCTTGCAGCGCCGCAATCAACTGGTCTCGGTTGGGAATATCCATCTGCCCCCGTCGCCCTAGCTCGCCGAGGGGGTAGTAGTAGGGGGGCAGGTCGATCTCTTGGGCCATGATCGCCAATTGTTTCGCCTGGGCTGGCCAATTCCAGCCCTCGGCCAGCGCCGCCATGGCCGCCAGGGTCGCGCCGTCGTGGAGTGGCCCCAGCCACATCGGGCCGCTGAGGACAAGGTTGGATGCGGTAGGTACAGCGTTCCCAGGCTGGAACGACTCGCAAACACAGCTGACCCGGCCCAGGTGTCGCCAATCGACGGTTTGAAAGTGGCCGCAGCCGTGGCAGTAGGCCACAAAGCCGTAGTTGGCCTCGGTCAGCGTGGGCTTGCTCACCAGGCGCACCATGACGCGATGCACCTGGCCGGTGAACAGGGAAAAGACCGGCGCTAGGCCCAGCCCCCGCGCCGCCGCCGTCTGGGCGGCGTGACCGAGGATCAGCCGCAGCCCCTGTTCGTGAACGGCGGGGTGCGATCGCCCGTAGGCCCCGTAGGTGCGTAAACAACCCCCTGGGTCGTGGCCGCTGGTAGCGCGGCCATCGGTGCTGGTCAGGTAGAGCAGGCCCCCCAGCCGGGTGGCCCACAGCCCCGTGGTGACGTAGGGGGTGGGGCCACCAAAGTTGTCGATATCCACCAGGTCGTAGAGGTCGCGCTGCTGGGAGCAGGCAAAAAACACCTGGTTGGCGTCCTGGTGGGTGATGCGGTAGGTGGCCGCCGGCAGAGGAGCCAGATTGTCGGTCAGGGTGGCGGCCAGGTCCGGGTTGCCTTCGTTGGCCCAGACAAAATCGGCCCCGGCCTCGAGGCCATAGCGCAGGGCACGCACGCCGCAGCCGGTCATGGCATCGAGCACCCGCAGCCGACCGTGGCGCTGGCGGTAGACGGCGGCGGCCAGCACCGCCAGGTCGCGGGCGATCACGCTTTGGGGGCGGTAAAAGGCATTCCCGACCGCAAAGGTGGCTTTTCCTTCCTGCACAGTGGGCTGGGGCGACCCCAGGGTCACCGGGCCGCCGCCATGGCGAGGACGATCGCCCCCTCCAGGGTGGGCTTATCCAGCTCCGTCAGCACAAAGACCTCCTGCACGGTCTTGCCCTTGCGGGCGATCAGCTTGAACCCGCCGCGAATGGGCACCGACACCTTGACCCGCATCTCGGGGGAGTGGGCTCTGACGTTGGCAATCACCCCAGGGGTAACGGTGCCAATGCCGGGCTGTTCTAACAGCCGTTCGAGAATGGGAATCAGCCCAGGCAAATGGGTGGAGTGGTTCCAGACGAGGCGACCGTCCGAGGCTTGTGTCATGGGTACTGTGTTGAAGGGGCGGGGAAAATTAGGCTTTCTCGAGGGGGGCCATGGTCAGGCCCGCCCGAGTGAGCTGGGTGTGGTATAACTCCGCCTGCTCTAGGGGCCCTACCCATACGATCGCCTGACCCTCGCGATCCACCTCGTGGGTCAGCTCCCAGGCGCGATCGCCGTCCATGCCCGGAATGTACTTCATCAGGCATTCGGCCACGTGCTGAAAGGTGTTGAAATCGTCGTTGAGAACGATGATTTTGTAGTTGGGGTAGCTCTGGCGGACGGTCTGGCGGGTCTTCTCGGGGGCAATGGTGGGTGCTGAAGCAGCCGCTTGGGGCAAAACCGAAGTCATAGTCTTGAGTCCTGAAAGTATAGCGCTGGCCATCTAGATAAGGACACGGTTGATCGGCCCACCGCCGCCGCTGGGGCAGCTAGCTGGCTCGCAACCGTCTAACATTTTCCGTCAAAGTGTCCTCACCTGGGTGGCGGTTGCCATAGGGTTCTGGGATGGTTTTGTAAACCGGGGGCGTACGCCTTCAGTGTATCGAATTCTGGGTGTCTGCTTAACTCTGAGCGGGCGACTTAACCCTGGGCGGTGGCCGAGACCACCAGGGAGTAAACTCCCTCTCAGGCACCCATCCACCCAGTCCAGTCCTCTTCAGAGGACTTATGTTTTCAGCCTGGGTCTTTAGACCCAGGCTCAACCCGGCTAGACCAGCAGCAATTTACCCGCCGCATTGACCCCAGCCCCAGGGCTGAATTGGTCGTAGCCCAGGTGGGTGAGGCTGGCCTCTAGGGCGGCGACGGCGGTCAGAATATCGCGATCGCACACAAAGCCTAGGTGGCCAATGCGAAAGATCTTGCCGGTCAGGTGGTCTTGGCCCCCGGCCAGGGCAATGTCAAACCGCTTTTTCATCACCGAGCGAATTTGCTCGGCATCGACCCCCTGGGGCATGACGGCGGTGATCGCCGGGCTGGCGCAGTCGTCGGCTCCGTAGAGCGGTAGGTTGAGGGCGGTCATGGCGGCGCGGGTGGCTCGCTTCTGGCGATCGTGGCGGGCAAAGATGGCCTCTAGCCCCTCTTTCTGCATCATTTGCAGGGCCGCGTGGAGGGCAAAGAACATATTCACCGGGGGGGTGAAGGGGGTGGTGTTCTTAGCGGCCCCTTTGCTGTAGGGCTTGAGGTCGAAGTAGTACTTGGGCAGGGTGGCCGTTTCGTAGGCGGCCCAGGCCTTGGCGCTGACGCTGACAAAGGCCAGCCCCGGCGGCATCATGTAGCCCTTCTGGGACCCCGAGGCCACCACATCTAGGCCCCAGGCATCGACGGGTACCGAGATGGCTCCCAAACTGGTAACGGCATCGACGATGATCAGCGCTCCGTGGGCCTTGACGTGGCGGTTGATGGTTTCCAGGTCGTTGAGCACCCCGGTGGAGGTTTCGCTGTGGGTGATGATCACCGCTTTGATGGCTTTGGCGGTGTCGGCCTCTAGGGCGGCTTTAAAATCATCGGGGTTGAGGGGTTTGCCCCACTCTGCCGTGATTTCTTGGGTGTCTAGGCCGTAGGCGCGGGCCACGTCGCCCCAGCGTTCGCCAAATTTGCCGTTGTTGCCCACCAGCACTTTGTCGCCCGCGCTGAGGAAGTTAATGATGCCCGCTTCCATGGCCCCGGTGCCGCTGGCGGCCAGCACCAGCACATCGTTTTGGGTCTGGTGTACCCACTTGAGGTTGGCGGTCACCTCGGCCATCAGGCTGTTAAATTCACCGCTGCGGTGGCCCATGGGGTGCTTGGCCATGGCCAACAGCACCTGCTCTGGTACGGGGGTCGGCCCCGGAATCATTAGCATCAACTTGTTTTCCATACCTGGCTACCCAACTCTGCGATCGACGAAACAAACCTTCAGCTTACCAATAAGGTTAGGCGGTGAGAATTTTCTTTTAGGTGTTATGAGAAGTAACCGACGTAGGATGGGCAAAGCAACGCGTGCCCATCAATTCCACAATCCCATCAATTCCCCGCGATGGGCACGGGCTCTGCCCTTTGCCCATCCTACGAATCGCCTATGTAGGATGGGCAAAGCGAAGTGTGCCCATCATCTCCGCCACGATGTATTTCCCGTGATGGGCACGGGCCGAAACCTTTGTCCAGCCGACGTTGGTTTGAATGAGTCGTAGGCTAGCGCAGAAAGACGCGGAGCCTTCCGGAAAAAGGCCCGCTATCTTAGTGGTATATCTGTGGGGCCATCGTCAACAGTAGAC
>JAIXUR010000180.1 GCA_027483425.1 Cyanobacteriota bacterium
CGATTTTTTGCTCCTCCCTACTGGGCATTGCTGCAGCGGATCGCGAACCATTACCAGGTGCCGCTGATTCAGGTGCTCAGGACGGCGCTGCCCCCAGGGCTACTGGCGCGATCGCAGCGACGCCTGCGACTGTGCCAGCCTTCTCCCCAAACCTCTTCCCAGTTTTCTGCCCAGGCTGCGCTCCCCTTGCCCCCGGCGGTAGCCGATCTCTTGGCGGATTTGAAGCGCTCCGCCGCCGGAGACTATACCTGGCCTTTCCTGCAGCGGCGTGGCCACAGCTATCGGGCCATGCAGCAGCTGATTCATCTGGGCTGGGCCGAGTCGTACCTGGCCCCGCCCCAGCCGCCCCGGGCCAAGCAACGCCAGGCCGTCACCCTAGTCTGTGGCGATACCCTGCCCCCGGAGCTTACCCCCCGCCAGCAAGAGATCATCGCGACGCTGCGCCGCCAGGGGGGTGACCTGTGGCTGAGTGATGTGCTGCAACTGTGCCAGACCACCAGCCCTACCCTCAAACGGTTGGCCCAGGCGGGCTGCCTGGTGATCGAGCCCCGCGAACAACTGCGGGCCGCCAGCGGGCCAACCCTGAGGGCCGACCAACCCAAGTCCCTGACCCCTCGCCAGGCCCAAGCCCTCGATCTTATTAATAAGAGTCAGCAGGGTCACCAGTTTTTGCTGCACGGGGTCACTGGGTCGGGCAAGACCGAAGTGTATTTGCAGGCGATCGCCCCTCGCCTCGCCGCCGGTCAGTCGGCCCTGGTGCTCGTGCCCGAAATTGGCCTCACTCCCCAGCTGACCGATCGCTTTCGCCGTCGCTTTGGTGACCAGGTCTGGGTTTACCACAGCGGTCTATCCGACGGCGAGCGCTACGACACCTGGCGCCAGAGTCTCAAGCCGCCTAAACCACTGGTGATTGTCGGCACCCGTTCGGCTATCTTCATGCCTCTCCCCAATCTGGGGCTGATCATTCTCGACGAAGAACACGACAGCAGCTACAAGCAAGATGTGCCCCCCTGCTACCATGCCCGCACCGTCGCCCGCTGGCGCGCCAGCCTAGAAAACTGTCCGCTGGTTTTAGGCTCCGCCACCCCATCGCTGGATACCTGGGTACAGTGCCATGAGCTGGGAGATTTCTCCCAAACTACCGGGATCTCCCAGTGCAACGTAGGGTCGGCACGGCCCACCACCAGCCCTGACCGTGCTGAACAACCCGCCGCCAAGATTCCGAAACGCTCCCTAAATCCTCCCATCCGGGTGGACTTTGAGACTCTACCCCCCACCCCACTCCCCTGGACTTACCTTTCGCTGCCCGAGCGGGTGCAGGCGCAGCCGCTGCCCGAGGTCAAGGTCGTGGATATGCGCGATGAGCTCCAGGCGGGCAACCGCAGCATTCTGAGTCAGGCGCTGCAAACTGCCCTGACCGCTATGAAGGTCGAGGGCAACCAGGGTCTGCTGTTCATTCATCGGCGAGGGCACAGCAGTTTTGTGTCGTGCCGCAGCTGCGGCCACGTAATGATGTGCCCCCACTGCGATGTGTCACTGTCGTACCACCAGCCCGCCGCCCATAGCGCCATGACCCTGCGCTGCCACTACTGTGGCTTTAGCCAGGGCCACCCCAAACAGTGCCCCGCCTGCGGTTCGCCCTACCTGAAGCACTTTGGCAGCGGTACCCAGCGGGTGGTCAGCGCCCTAGCCGAAACCTTTCCTGAGCTCAGCTGCATTCGCTTTGACAGCGACACCACCCGTACCAAGGGGGCCCACCGCGCCCTGCTCACCCGCTTTGCCGAGGGCGGGGCCGACCTGCTGGTGGGTACCCAAATGTTAACCAAGGGCATCGATCTGCCCCAGGTGACCGTGGTGGGCATCATTGCCGCCGACGGACTCTTATATATGAATGATTACTGGGCCAGTGAACGGGCCTTGCAAATGCTGATTCAGGTGGCGGGCCGGGCCGGGCGGGGTACCCTGCCGGGTCAGGTGATCTTGCAGACCTACACCCCTGACCACCCGGTCATCGCCGCCGTCACCGATCACGCCTACGAGGGGTTTATTGCTGAGGAATGGGCCCAGCGGCAACTGTTGCAGTATCCCCCGGCTGGGCAAATGCTGCTGCTGCGGCTCAGTAGCGCCGATTCCCAGGCCGTAGAGCAGACCGCCGAAACCCTCGCTCACCACCTACGCCAACGGCTAAGCAAATCGTCCTATCGCCTGTTGGGGCCAGCTCCCGCCCCCATTCCACGGGTGGCGCGCCGCTACCGTTGGCACCTGCTCGTGAAGGGGCCGATGGATGAGCCGCTGCCTCAGGTGCAGGATCTGAAGCAGTACTGTCCAGCCTCGGTCAGCCTTACCATCGATGTTGACCCGCTCAATCTGGCGTAGGGTATCGGTGTCAGCCGAAATACTTGAGCCACGGGAGAATACAGGAGCCAGAATCCAGAATCCAGAAGCACGTCACTCCTGATCTCTGGCTCCCTGGCTCCCTGCCACGGCAGAACTGCCACGTTACGTGGATACCTCTAATATCTTTTGGCCGAAGTTTTGTTAGCATTGCAAACCCCTGTAACGGCGAGTAACAATAGGTCAACTGCCTTCCCAGGCCTGTTTGGGTGTGATAGTTTGAATATATCGAAAACAACTGAATAACCCGCAAGCCTAATTTGGTTTTATACCCTTAGTAAGCTTGCAATTCAACTTATAACCCACCCCAAACTGCTTTTGACAATCCTCCTAGAGGCGGTCGTTATTGACCTTTACTACCCTAAATGCCGGTCAGGCAACGGATTGTAAAAAGTAACTGTAGTTTAGAGAATATTTCAATTCTGTTGAACTTATCGTTCATTCATGAGGTGTTTAACTCGGTTAAGTCACTTCTTCCAGCCACGGCAATCCCGAGTTTGTCTGGCCCATGCCTAAAAATAATCTTAACGGAGAGTGGCCACGATGGTCACTCTTCAGTTGTTTAAAGGGTGCGTTTATAAGGGTGCGTTTAAAGGGTGGTTATGCGATCGCCTCTCCCAGCTCAAATCCACCAGCTTTAGGATGAGCTATACTAGCAAACTACTCGGCTAAAAATTCTTCTATCTAGCCATTTCTGTCTCGCTATTCCTATCTCGCTCTTCAGGATTAGGGTATGGGTACAGGTCATCAGACGCTATGGCTGACTTTGATTATCGGTAACAGCCGTTGGCACTGGGGTGCCTTTGAGGGCGATCGCTGGCTGGGTAGTTGGCACACCGCTCCCCTGTCCGAGGATCAGGTGCAGATGCTCCAGCAGCAGCGCTTCACCCCGAGCGCCTGGCAGCAGTTGGATAGCCTGGTCAGCCTGCCGCCGGGTCTGATGGATCGACCTGCTGCCGGGCAGACTCCTCCCGAACTTTGGTTGGCCTCAGTGGTGAAGGCTCCCCTGCCCTGGCTGGTGGACTATCCTGCCCTGCACCCGATCGAAACCGCCGATGTCCCCCTGGAAAATGCCTATTCCACCCTGGGGGTAGACCGCGCCTTGGCCCTGGTGGGGGCCGGGGAAACCTGGGGTTGGCCGGTGCTGGTGATCGACTGCGGCACCGCCCTCACCTTCACAGCGGGGGTAGACCAGCGCCTGGTGGGGGGCGCGATTTTGCCGGGGCTGCGATCGCAGTTTCGTGCGCTCCACGACCACACCGACCAGATCCCGGCCCTCGATCTAGACCTGGCCCACTGGCCCCAGCGCTGGGCGACCGATACGGCGGGGGCGATCGCCAGCGGCATTTTGCACACCCAGCTGGCGGGCATTCGCGATTTCATTCAGGCCTGGGCCGCCGATTGGCCGGGGGGAGCAGTGGTGCTCACCGGGGGTGACAGTGCGGCGATCCATCACTACCTCACCCAGCAGCCCCCAGCCCTGGCCCAGCGAATGAGTCTTGATCCAGACCTCGGCTTTTGGGGGCTGAGGGTCTGCCGCCAGCGGGCGCATGGGGCGCATGGGGCGAATCTATAGACCGCTGATGCGGTTTCGGTAGGCGCTAGCGTCGGTACCGGCCCTGGGCCCGGTATTGGTGTAGGTGCCAGCACTGTTCATGGCTTGCAGGTTACTCACCCGGTTGCCGGGGTTGGGGTGGGTGCTGAGAAACTCAGCAGTGGCTCCCCCCTCCAGCTTTTGCATAAAGGTAATAAAGCCGTTGGTGTCGTAGCCCGCCCGGCCCAGGTTTTGGAACCCCCGCCGATCGGCGTCGTACTCGGCCTCGCGGCTGTTGGGCAATTGCAGGGCCAACTGCACCCCCAGGTTGACCAGGTCATCTTGCCGCACCTCCAGGGCACCGGTAATGCCGCTGGTCAGAGCGTCCTGGCGCATTTGATTGATGGCATGGCGGCCGGTAATGTGACCAATTTCGTGGGCCATCACCCCGGCTAGCTCCGACTCATTGGCCGCCGCCTTAATCAACCCGGTTTGAATGTAAACAAACCCCCCAGCGGTGGCAAAGGCATTGACGCTATCGTCGTCTACCACCTGAAAGGTGTAGGGCAGATTGGGGCGATCGCTGGTGGCCGCTAGGCGCTGACCAATGTCGTTAATGTAAGCATTAATGCCCGAGTTGCGATTGTAAACCCGCACCCCCTGGGCCTTGAGCTGGCGGTCAATCTGGGTGCCCAGGTTGACCTCGTCCTGGTCAGACAGGTTGCCCAGCTGTACGTAGCGAATGCCCTGGAAAATCAGGTCAAAAATGCTGGCCTGGGACGCGGCGGGCGTGGCCAAGCCAATGCTCACGGACATCAGGGTGGCCAACAGGCCATACAGTCCCCGGCGAAGGAAAGAATGCCTAGCTAAATAGGTGAGAGGAGAAAACATCAGCGCGCCCCAACGTATGGCTGTGGGTATGGCGATGGGTCATACCTGTTACAATCTTGTCCGGCTTTGGCCTTGGCCACCACACCCAGTGGTCAGTAATAAATTTGGCCCTTTATCTACCTTGGGATAAAAGACGTCCGGGCTGGCCGCATCCTTGACGGTAGCCGGAGGGCCATGCTCCAAAGACACCGGCCTATGGTTCAATGGTATCGATTATCCTTCTGCCTTAACAACCTTCACTCCCTCCCTAGCCGAGGGCACCTCAGCTATGACCCTACTGGACTCTAAAGGCCGCCTGTTTGGCAAAGTCAGCATTCTCGACCTGGCGGCGGGCCTGATTATTCTGATGGTGCTGTTTGGCATTTTTCTCTATCCGGGTACCTCGGGGTCGGTGGCCCAGGTGGGGGCAGTGACCAAGCCCGTGGAGGTGGATGTGATGGTGCGGGGGCTGACCTCCTCGGATCCAGAGCGGCTGCTAGAGACTCTCAAGACCGCTGAAACCACCGACATTATTATTCGTAATCAGCCCTACGGCCAGGTCAACATCAAAGCCGTCCGCACCCTACCCCGCAGTGTTGCGGTGCCCCAGCCCGATGGTGGCGTGAAGGCCCTGCCCGACCCTCGGCCCGAGCTGGACTACACCATTGATATGCTGATTACCCTGGTGGGCGACGCCCAGATTACTGACACCGGGCCGGTCTTTGGCAACAGTAAGGTCAAGGTGGGCACCCAGATCGAGCTGGATGGCGACCTCTACAATTTCAACACCAGCACCGTAGACGTCAGGGTTTTAGAGAATTAGTATGGCCACCACTTCCATCGCCCCCGCTCGTATTGACTGGTCTGCCCTCGCCGACCTGGCCCTGGCGGGTGACCTGCTCAGCCGAGCCCAGGCCCACGCTGTGCTCAGCGCTCCCGATACCGAACTGCTGGATCAGCTGGCCGCCGCCTACCGGGTGCGGCGGCACCACTGGGGCAATCGGGTGCGGCTGCACTTTTTGCTCAATGCCCAGAGTGGTCTGTGCCCCGAAGACTGCCACTACTGCTCACAGTCAAAGATCTCCACGGCGGAGATTGAGAAATATCCCTTCATGGCCCAGGAGAAAATCTTGGCCGCCGCCGAGCGCGCCCATACCCTCAAGGCCGGTACGTTTTGCATGGTGATATCGGGGCGATCGCCCTCTGACCGCGTCTTTGGCGACGTGCTGGAGGCGGTGCGCCAGGTGAAAGCCCGCTACCCGATGAAAATTTGCGCCTGCCTGGGGCTGCTCGACGAGGCCCAAACCCAGCAGCTGGCGGCGGCGGGGGTAGACCGTGTCAACCACAACCTCAATACCAGTGAAGACCGCTACGGCGATATCTGCACCACCCACACCTTTAGCGATCGCCTAGCCACGATCGAGGCCGTACAGTCGGCGGGCATGACCACCTGCTCCGGGGGCATTTTTGGCCTGGGCGAAACCCACGATGACATCATTGATATGGCCCTGTCCCTGCGACAGCTGGGGGTGACCAGCGTGCCGCTGAACTTCCTCATTCCCATTCCCGGCACCCCCTTTGCGGGGCGTCAGGAGCTGAACCCTCGCCAGTGCCTGCGGATTTTATGCCTGTACCGGCTGCTGTTGCCCGCCCAGGAGATTCGCATTGCGGGGGGGCGTGAGGTGCAGCTGCGACAGCTACAGCCCTTGGGGCTCTATGCCGCTAACTCTATTTTTGTCGGCGACTACCTTACCACTCCGGGCCAAGCCGCCCAGACCGACTACGCCATGATTCGCGATGCTGGCTTTGTGCTCGAGGGGCCGGAGGGCGGTGAAATCGAGCTGCCGACGGCAGAGGGTGAAGGCTAGCCCTGGGTGCAGCGACCGGATTTTCGCTAGGGTGTCCTAGGTCGGCTGCGATCGCATCACCAGACTGACTAGACCGTCCACCAGGCGCTGGGGCTCCATGGGCATGATGTGCTCCCCATGCATGATGCTCTGGGTCATGATAAAGAATATCGTTGTCCCCAGTACCACCCGCGCCGTCGCCTCGGGATCAGGCAAATCCAGCTCTGGGCAAGTTGTCAGGTAATCGGTGAGCTGGTCTATCGCTGGTTTGGTCAAGTATTCTACAAACGCCTGGCCGAGCTGAGGAAACCGACCCGACTCGCCCGCCACGAGGCGCACAAAATTTTGATAATCCAGATCCTTTAACTCACTCTCAATGGCGTTACCCACCAATCGTCGTAGTACTGCTTCGGGGTGGCCCTCCAGACCAGCGTCGCCCATCACCTGCTGACAGCGAGTCTCGGCGACGTACTGAATTAAGGCCCGAAACAGCCCCTCTTTATCTTTGAAGTAGTTGTACACCGTAGGTTTAGACACCCCAGCGGTAGCGGCTACCTTGTCCATACTGGTGCCAGCGTAGCCATTTTGCAGAAACTCTTGCATGGCTCCCTGCAAAATTTGCACGGCTTTGTCATTTAGCACCTGCGGACCTTGAACCACGCGTTGACTCCTCCTAGTTAGGCTAATCAATGTATAGCACCTGCCTGTCAAGCAAAACCTATGGCAGGGCCGTTACCGGGGCTGTCAACGCAAGACTGCGTCAGGGCCGCATTCCGGCCCCTATTTTCCCAAAGCCCCTGCAACAGTCTTCGGCTTGCTTCCTAATCTTAGGGGCATATTGACGAAATTTACCAAACCGTTTAGTTTAGTTATGATCGCTTCACGGTAAGAAAATTTCCTATGGAGTCAGAGGATCTAAAAGCATTGGTGCTTCGCTTCTATCAAGCCTTTGACGATCGCCATATCGAGCAAGCGTTAGCCCTGTTGGCCCCTGGGTTTGTGGCCCACCTGGCTGGCGTCCCCGAAGCCCTCGATGCCGAAGGGTTTAAGCAGTTTGGCCTGGAATTTTACACGGCGTTTAGCCAGGGTCAGCACCGGTTTGACGAGGTGATCGTGGCCGGTGACCGCGTGGTGACCGCCGGAACCTTCACCGCACAGCACCTGGGCACTTTCCAAGGGCTACCCCCCACGGGGAAATTCATTCGTCTATCGATCATGCATATCGACCGGGTTGAGAACGGTCAAATCGCTGAACACTGGGGCCAGGGCGATGCCCTAGGGCTCATGCAGCAGCTCGGCATCGTTTTTTTCCCAGGGCCAACCCTGTTGCCCCACATGGTGCGAGGGGCTTTAGCCAGGATGCGGGGGCGGTGAGTCCAAGAACCCAGATTTTTGAGGTCGTTCTGTCAGGATTTGCTGTTGGCATCGCTGTAGTTAGGTATGAGTCCTTCTAAAGAGCCTCGCCTGGGGCATGGGTACAGCCCTACGGTGTCCCTCCGCCCGGCATCTGACTGGTTTACAGATTCATGGTTAAGCGCCCACCGTTGAGAACCCTAGGCTCTACCCTATGCACCCCTCCCCTAAGCTGAAACTGAAGTGGCATCGATTGATTCTGGCGACGCTGGCTACCATCATTGTGGCCGACACGGCTCCCCATCCTCAACTGGCACCAGGGCTGCTGCAAACCGTCACCATTTGGACGCAAACTCACCTGATCAGTGAGCATTAGCGATGGGGCGATCGCCCCCCGGCGCTAAGATTCCGTAAACCCCACCCCGCCCGTGCAATTTGGTGATTAAGCTAGGGGTGCTTCCCTCTCTGCCCCGCACTATTGCCCATGCCCCGCTCCTCCCAGCCTCGCCCGTCTGAAAAAGAGACCTCGGCCCTCGCCACGGGCCACCGAGTCACGGGCTACCAAGTCACGGGCTGGGTACAGCGGCAAATCAAGCGAGACTGGGTCAAGCTCTCCCTGGCGGGGCTGTGGTTAAGTTTTGTGGCGGTGCATGTGGCCACTGACTCGGTGCCGACCCAGTTTCTAGAGCGGCAGCTGCAAACCCTTTTTTTTTTTTTTTTTTGTCCGGTGCTCGCCCCCGACGACATTGTCATCCTCGCCATGGATGAGGAATCCTTTGGGCAGGCCGAGTACTATCGCACTGATCCCGAGCGGTACAGCTACCTGGCGCCCTTGGCCGGTAGCCCGTGGCAGCGCCAAGCCTATGCGATCGCCATCGATCGCCTGCTGGCGGCCGGGGCCAAGGCCGTGGCCGTGGATATTTTGATGTTTTCGGAAAGCAGCTACGGCCCCGCCGATGACCAGGCCCTCGCCGATGTCCTGGCTCGCTACGGCGATCGCGTGGTGTTAGCCACCTCCGTAGACGACGCCCAGCTGCGCCAGGGATCCTTGATTCGCCCCACCCAGCCATTGCCTCAGCTGCGCAATACCCCCGTTCATACCGGCAACATCAACTTCCCCATTGAGCCCGATGGGCGCATTCACCGCCATGGCCGTGCCTACCTCAATGCTCTCGGGGCCAGCCTGGGCGCGATCGATGAGGTCAGCACCCTGGAGAGCGATGCCGACACCACCGCCTCCTTTGCCGAAGCTACCCTCCAGGCGGCTGGGGTTGACCATCCCCCCTACCGGGGCGACTTCATCAACTTCTACGGCCCCACCCGTAGCTTTAGCCAGGTGCCCTTTTGGTATGTGCTCGACCCCGATCCCTGGGCCAACCACCTCGACAACGGGAGCTACTTTAAAGACAAGATTGTCCTGATTGGGGGCACCGCTAAATTTCTACAAGACTTTCATCAGGCGCCCTTTTCAGAAACCCTGCTCCACCCCGAGACCATGGCCGGGGTAGAAATTTTAGCGACGGACATAGCCAACCTCCGCAGCGGTCAAACCCTGCGCCAAGGCCTACCCAGTCCCTGGCTGCGGGGTGTACTGGTGCTAGCCGTGGGGGTGGGATTTGTGGTGCTGCTGCGGCGGTTTAACCGCCCGATCGCTCGTCTGGGCTGGACAATGGCCACCCTAGGCAGCTGGTTTTGGCTCAGCTACGGGGCCTTTGCCGGAGCCGGGCTACTCCTGCCTACGGCTACTCCTCTGGTGGGGCTGATGGTGCTGGGCAGCACCTATATCGTGGCCGATATTGTGACCGAGCAACTCCGCAAGCAGCGCCTGCGCCAAACCCTGGAGCAGTACGTCACCTCGCCGATTGTGCAAGAGATCATCAGCCAGCAAGACGATCTGCTCGACCTGCTCAAACTGCGGGAGGAAGAGGTCATTGGTCTCCTGTTGGCCAACCGCTACCGGATTGTGCGGCTCCTGGGCTCCGGGGGGTTTGGGGAAACCTACGTGGCCGAAGATACCCAACGACCCATGTCCCCCGTGTGCGTCGTAAAACAACTGCGCATTATTAGCGATGACCCCAGGGCTCATCGCCTGGGGCGACGTTTTTTTGAAGGAGAGGCCCAAACCCTTGAAAAACTAGGTCACCATCCGCAGATTCCGCGCTTGCTAGCCTACTTTGAGGCCCAGAACTCCTTCTACCTGGTCGAAGAAATGATCGAAGGGCGCTTACTCAAGGAGGAGCTCGTTGACCGTCGCCCCATGTCCCAGGCCTACGTGCTGGATCTGCTGCTGGGCCTGCTGCCGGTGATTGCCTTTGTCCATGACCAGGGAGTGATTCACCGCGACATTAAACCCTCCAACATTATTCGACGCCAGGTCGACGGACAGCTGGTGTTGATTGACTTTGGGGCGGTCAAGTTAATTTCTACCCATCTGGGCGATGGGGGGGGTGCCCTGACCTCCACCTCCACCGTTGGGGTGGGTACCCAGGGCTACATGCCCAGCGAACAGTCGGCAGGGCTCCCTAAGTTTGGCAGCGACCTCTATGCCTTAGGGATTACGGCCATCGAGGCGCTGACTGGGATTCCATCCTACGCCCTGCGCCGCGACGTGAATGGCGAATTAATCTGGCGTCACGAGGCTCCTGGTCTCGACCCGGCCTTTGGGAATATTTTGACTCGGCTCGTGTTATACGATTTTACCGATCGCTACCAGCGGGCCGAAGAGGTTCTGGCCGATCTCAGCGGTATCGACTCGGTGGTGCGATCGCAGTCCCACCCCGAAGGCACCACGACCCCTGGCGTAGAACATTCCAGCCCTAAGCCCTACGACGTTTACATCGATAGTGTGGCCACCAACGACATTGACGATCCCGATGCCGCCATCGACGCGACCCAAATGCTACCAGGAAACTGGTTTGACCCCACCGAGCAAGACCCCGACAGCAAAACCACCACCGATGACTGAGCGTTCATGACCGCCGTATTGCCCTATGGGCGATGACGCGATGAGGCTCACCCGAGTACTCTGCGGCGTAAACGCAGCCCCTTTGCTTCAGGCGACAGGTTTCAGGTGTTAGGCATGGTGGGCCGATTAACGCCCGGCTGCCCTAGGCTCATGCCTGGGGAATCGTAATATCGACGGCGTTAACAGTGGTATTGGGATCTAGGGTATCCAGGCTAGGCTGAATCTCCGTGGGGCTACCCACCACCAAAATGACAAGTTGCTCAGGCCTGAGGCGATCTTGGGCCGCGGCTAGCACCTCAGCAGCGGTGGTTTGACGCACCTGGTCTTGAAACTGAAACACAAAGTCTTGGGGATAGTCATAGTATTCGTAGCGAATCAGGCGGGCCAGGATTTGGTCAGCGCTCTGAAAGTTGAAGACAAAACTGTTGAGCACCGAATCCTGGGCCTGGGCTAGCTCTGTCGCGGTAATGGCCTGGGTGCGCATGCGGTTAATTTCGGCCAGGGTAGAGCGAATAAACGGCACCGTGGCTTCAGAACGGGTTTGACCACCGCCTATAAACAACCCTGGATAGTCGTAGCGAGGGGCCCAAAAGGCATAGACCGAGTAAGCCAGCCCCTGACGCGATCGCACCTCATTAAACAGCCGCCCGCCAAAGCCGTTGAGCACTTCGTTCATCACCGACAGAGCGGCATGGTCGGGGTAGTCGATCAGGCCGCCCAGGTGGCCCAGCTGAATGTAGCTTTGGGTCAGCTGAGGCTGCGACACCATAAACACCCCAGCCTTGGCTTGCTGCACCTCCGGCAGCGTTGTATCCAGCCCCACTCCAGAGGGGCTCCAGTCACCAAAGTACTCGGCAATCCATTGCTTCATCTGGGCGCTATCAAAATCGCCCACTACCCCTAAAATCGTCCGCTCGGGTCGAATCGAGGCCTGGTAAAACCCCTGGATATCGTCGCGGCTGATCGCCGCCAGGGTGGCGTACTCAGGGATGCGGGCGTAGGGGCTATCGGCCCCGTACACCAGCTTGCGAAACTCGCGGCTGGTAATGCTGTCCGGGTCGTCGTTGCGGCGGGCAATGCTACCCTTGGTCTGCTGCTTCAGCAGGTCAATTTTGTCATCGGCAAAGGCCGGTCGCTGCACCACGTCGGCAAACAGCGCAAACACCGCGGCAGCATCCTCGGTGAGGGAGCTAAAGCTAGCGCTGCCGTCGCTGGTGTCAATGCTGGTCTCAATGGCGGCCGCCCGCTGCTCGAGCTGTTGGTTGAGGGCATCGGCATCCAGGCGAGTGGTGCCCCCCAGGCGCATGGCTTCGCCGGTTATATTAGCCAGCCCCACCTTGTCCGCAGGTTCAAAGCGCGACCCGGTGCGAAAGGTGGCGGTTCCGCTCACCAAGGGCAGTTCATGGTCTTCGAGGAGATACACCACTAGGCCATTCGGCAGTGTGTAGCGCTCATAGGCTGGAAGCTCAATGTCCGGCAGGGGCGAAAACTCCAGCTCATCGTAGTGAAGAGGTGTCAGGGCGCTGGCGGCGGGCTGCCAAGCTAACAGCAGCACCCCCAAAAGCCCCACCAGGGCCAAGAGCGGCATCATGCCCCGTCTTAGGGTGCGACGGGTACCCATAAACCAACTGCTCGCGTTCATCACTGTGGATTCCAATACCGTAGGGCTTGAAGATAACTGACCGGAAGGAGGCTGTTCTGGCAACGCACTGGGTTCTATGCACTGGGCTTGCTTAGCCCCAACACTACTCGACGGCCGGGGCCTGCACCAGCTTGCCCACGGTGCGGTTCTCGGGTAGAAACAGCTCCTGGGCCACCCGCTGAATATCGGCCGCCGTCACCGCGTCAATCGCATTCAGGTCGTTGAAGACGTTCCGCCAGTCGCCGGTTTTGGCCTGGTACTCTGCCAGCAGTGCTGCCATGCCATCATTGGAGTTCAGACTGCGCACTAGCCCGGCCCGGGCCTGGTTTTTGACTCGCTCGAGTTCCTCGGGGCTAACGGGTTCCTGCTGGAGCCGTTCCAGCTCCTGGGCAAACAATGCGCCAATCTCATCGGGGCTATGGCCGGGGGCCGTCAACCCGTAGAGCAAAAAGATGTTGTCGTAGCGATCGCCCGGAAACCCGTTCAAACTGCCGATATCCAGGGCAACCCGAGCATCGTTAACCACGGTTTCATAGATTCTGGAGGTTCTTCCTCCCACCAGCAGGCTTTCAATCATGCCGTAGATGACATGGTCGGGGTCGCCCAGGCTGGGACGGTGGTACCCCTCCAGGTACCAGGGCTCAGAGGCCAGGGACAGGGTAAACTCTCGCGGCGCCGTCTGCACCGGCTCATTAATGGTGGGCTGAGGTGGCACCGCCCGAGGGGCATAGCGGCCAAAATAAATCTCAGCTAGACGCTGCACCTCGGCCGGATCAACGTCGCCCACCACCACAGCGGTCAGATTTCCGGGGCCGTAATAGGTGTCGTAAAAGGTTTGGACGTCGGCGCGAGTGGCGAGGAACAGGTCATCCTGATAGCCAATCACCGGGCGGCGGTAGGGGTGGCTGACAAAGGCCTCCTCCAAGAACCGCTCGATCATGGTGCCAATGGGCGAATTGTCGACCCGCATGCGGCGTTCTTCGAGAATCACATCTTTCTCTTCGTAAAACTCGCGAAACACTGGGTCTAAAAACCGTTCCGACTCCAGCGACATCCAGAGCTCCAGCTTGTTGGCCGGCAAGCTATAGAAGTAGCGCGTGGCATCGGCCGCGGTGGTGGCGTTGAGGCCTACTCCCCCGGCCTGTTCCACAATCTGGCCGTACTTGTTTTGCTCTACAAAACTAGCGGCCTCCTTTTCCAAGGCTTCCAGTTGGGCTTGGAGTGCAGCTGCTTGGGCGGTATCGCCCGCTGCCTGGGCTACCAAAAAGTCGTCAAATACGGCATCGAGCTCGGTCAAGATCGCCTGCTCGGCGGCAAAGTCTGTGGTGCCAATCCGGCTAGTGCCTTTAAAGGCCAGATGCTCGAGGTAGTGAGCCACACCGGTGCGGCCATCGACCTCATCCACAGCGCCTACATTGGCGTAGATCATAAACGACACGACCGGTGCCTGGTGTCGCTCCAGCACGATAAATTTCATGCCGTTTTCGAGGGTAAACTCAGTCACTGCCTCCGCCACTCGGTCCAGGTAAGACTGCATGGCCTGGGCCATTTGGCTAGGCGCCTGGGCAGCCGCAGGGGCCCCAGGCCAACACAGCCAAATACTCACCATCGCTACTAGCCCGACTAGGGTGGGGCGGAGACCGCGCCTCAGATCTGTCCTCACATCGGTAAAGAGACCCTGGGTAGTCTGCGATCGCTGATTCATCGACTGCACGTAAACACCATCGGTTAGACTCTGTTCTTCAGGATAGTTGAGTCCTGTAGACAATGACCATACCTCGACCATGGCCCCTGGTCTGTTACCACACCCCTGGCTACGGCTAGACCCCAGGCAGTTGTCAAAGCCCCAAATCCTGGGTAGAGTGCCCATAGGTTCGTGGCGCGCATTTCTTCCACGGCCACTGCGATCGATTCCCTGGCTACTCATCACGGCACATCAATCACGGCACTTTATCAGCCTGGCCCCACCCGCTAGTGACCCTTGAATACCCATGCATACGCAACGTACTCCATCACCTTCCGTAAAGGGGGCGAGCCTTGACCCAGGCAGCGGATAGTTCAGACCTGAGGCAGTGGTCACAGCGAGCCCTGGCGGCTGTTTTTCTGTCGGGCCAGGTGGTCATTCACCTGATCTCGCGCCCGCTGCACCGGCGCAATACGCTGGATCAAATGGCCGCCGTAGGGCCAGAATCGGTGTTGATCGCTCTGATTACCGCGACCTTTGTGGGCATGGTGTTCACGATTCAGGTCACCCGAGAATTTTTGACCTTTGGGGCCGGGGCGGCCGTGGGCGGTGTGCTGGCGCTTACCCTAGCCCGAGAGCTAGGCCCAGTCCTGACGGCCGTCATCATTGCCGGACGGGTGGGGTCAGCCTTTGCCGCTGAAATTGGCACCATGCGCGTTACGGAGCAGATCGATGCACTGCAAATCCTCAAAACCGATCCGATTGATTACCTGGTCATTCCTAGGGTGATTGCCTGCGCTCTCATGCTGCCGTTACTCAATGTGCTGTCGTTTATTACCGGCATGACCGGTGGGCTGCTCATTGCCACGAACCAGTACGGTATTCCCTACTCCGTTTTTTTAGATTCGGCTAAGAATTTTTTGTCCATTTGGGATTTAGTTAGCTCCCTGATTAAGGCCTTTTTCTTCGGCATTTTGATTGCTATCATCGGCACCAACTGGGGGCTCACCACTACTGGTGGTGCCAAAGGGGTAGGCCAATCGACCACCACGGCTGTGGTTACGGCTCTGCTGGCCATTTTTATCAGTAACTTCTTTCTCTCCTGGGTCATGTTCCAGGGTACTGGCAGTGCCGTGATGAGCAATTTTTGACCCCCTGGGGTCTTCTATAATTTTTGATATCTTCCTTGAGGCTGTTCACCCGTGACCTCGACTTCAACGGCCACCTATACTGATCTGCCCCGCAGCTACCGCATTCCCCTAGGGCTCCTGGGGCTGGCAATTCCCCTAGGGTTTGTCAAGCTTTGGCTGGGGGCGATCGCGGGTCTCTTTGGCCTGTTCTTGCTGGTGCAGGTGCTGACCCTCACCCTCCGCTTTACCGACAGCGCCCTCGAGGTCTACCGCCGCGAGACGGTCATTCGGCATTTTCCCTACGCCGAGTGGCAGCACTGGGATATCTTTTGGTCGCCAGTGCCCGTGCTGTTTTACTTTCGCGAGGTCAACAGCATCCACTTTTTGCCCATTCTGTTTAGCCCCAGTCAACTGCGCAGTTGCCTAGAGCGGCACTGCTCCCAGGGCAATTCCCCCGAGTAGCCTACCGGCAGAACCTGGCGCTCATCTGATAGGCTGACAACAGGGTCTATGGGAGCCTTTATGACCGCAGAGGAGTTATCGACATCGGGTTTAGGGCCGCAGGGAATGGGCGGGGGCCATGGTACTCCAGAGACGAGTTCTAGCGGTGGATCGGCTGATTCAGCGGGGCTAAGGTCTGATTGGAGTGCCCGCATTGATGCCCTGCGTCAGCAGGAGGCTGATCTGAAGCGCAGTATTGCTGACCTCCAGGTGACCTATAATCGCCTGACCCAAGATCAGTTTCAAAAAATTCAAAGCGACATGAGCCGTCTGGTGCAGCAGGGCACCGCCGATCTTGAGCAGCGCAAGCGCACCCTGCAAAAAGAAATTGAGACCCTAGAGCGGCGGCAGGAGCGCATTCAGGCCGAAATGCGCACCACCTTTGCTGGCTCCTCTCAAGACTTAGCCATGCGGGTGCAGGGCTTCAAAGATTATCTAGTCGGCAGTTTGCAAGATTTGGCCGTAGCCGCTGAGCAGCTTAATCTGGCTCCGGCTGCTCGCCCGACTGCCCCGCCCGAGATCGACCGTAGCGATGCTCGTCCCTCTCGGCGCACGACTTCACCCGACGCTGCCCCTAGCCAGCCAGCTGTTGCCTCCAGTACCTTTCAGGACCAAACTGAGCGTATTCGGAGCCTGCTCGACCAGTACCGCATGCGGCCCGACTACTACGGCCCCCTTTGGCAACTCCGCCGCACCTTTGAACCCATCCACGCCGATCGCGTGTCCGGCTGGTTTTTTGCCCAGGGGGGACGCGGTGCCGTTAAAAGCATGGGCAGCCGCCTGCAAAATGTGCTAGTTGCCTCGGCGACGGTGTCGATTTTGTACGCCCTCTACGGTAACCGCCTACGTACCCTGGTGCTCTCCAATAGCCCAGAGCGCCTGGGCGAATGGCGGCGGGGCTTACAAGACTGCCTGGGCATTTCCCGGCCCGACTTTGGTACCGGCCAGGGAGTCATGCTGTTCGATGCTCCCGAGCCCCTGGCCCAGCGGGCCGATCGCATCACCGCTGACAACGGTCTACCCTTCATCGTGGTCGACGAGGCTGAGGCGGTGATTAGCCTGGCTTTGCTTCAATTTCCGCTCTGGTTGGCCTTTGCCCCTGACCCTATGAACCCCATGGCTGACTACGATTATTAAGAGCCAATCGGGTCTAGACGCTACTGCGCCTGAGGCACCAGCTCCTGCACTAGCTGAGTCACCACCTGATCAAGGGCAACCGATCGCGACGCTTTGAGCAAGACGCGATCGCCCGGTCGTAAGATCGTGATCAGGTGGTCCGTCAGGGCCCGGTGGTCGGCAAAGGCAACGGTCTTAACGCCTGCGGCCCCGGTCGCCAGGGCCAGCGCCTCGTCAGCGTCAGCCAGGGTGAGCAGGGCATCTAGTCCCAACTGGCTCACTACCTGACCGATCTGGTGGTGTAGGTCGACGGAGCGATCGCCCAGTTCCTTCATCGTGCCTAGCACCGCAATACGGCGCTGGCCAGGGGTTTCGGCAAGCAGGTGGAGGGCCGCCGTCATCGACTCTAGGCCAGCGTTGTAGGTTTCATCCAGCAGCAAAACGTCCTGGGGCAGGGAAATCTGACGGGCGCGGCCGCTGGGAAGATCCACCGAGAGCCCGTGGCGTAGCCCCCGCCAATCGAGATCGAGGGCCTCCAGGACGGCGATCGCCGCCAGCAGATTCAGAGCGTTGTGGCGACCGGGCAGTGGTAGCGGCAGGCTCACCCCCCGCACCGCTAAGGTGGTGGCATCCACCAGGTGGCCCTGCACATCTCCACCCTCCAGGCCAAAGGTGATAGTGCGGCCAGACCAAACCGTCTTGGCCGTGGCCATCAGCCGCCCATTATCGTGGTTGAGCACCGTAATCCCCTGGATGGGCAACTCGGCCAGTAGCTCACACTTGGCATCGGCAATGGCCTGTTCTGAGCCCAGGCGGCCAATGTGGGCCGTTCCCACATTGGTAATCACCGCCACGTCGGGCAGGGCTAGGCGGGCTAGGCGGGCAATTTCTCCGGGGCCGCGCATCCCCATTTCGACCACCCCAAAGGCGTGGTCGGGCTGTAGCTGCAGCAGGGTTTTGGGCACGCCAATATCGTTGTTGTAGTTGGCCTGGGTTTTCAAAACGGCCCCATGGAGACCCAGGGCCGCCGCCACGATTTCTTTAGTGGTGGTTTTGCCGACTGAGCCCGTAATCGCGATGATTTTGGCTGGCTGCTCGGTACGCCACCAGTGTCCCAGAGCCTGGTAGGCCACCAGGGTATCGGCCACTGGCAGGCAGGGGAGGTGATGGAGCTGCTTTCCCTGCTCGACGACGGCCGCCAGGGCTCCCTGGGCGATCGCCGCTTCCACAAACCCGTGGCCATCAAATCGCTCCCCAGACAGGGCTACGAACAGGGCATTTTCACGGATATCTCGACTATCCGTGGTGATTTTTGTTACCTGCTGATTGTGGAGCGACAGCGGCACATACTCCAGGGGAGCTTGAATGGCGGCTGCCAAGGTAGCCAGTGACGAAAAACCCATAGCCTCAAGGTAATAGTCTGTAGCGAAAAGAGCAGCAAGCTAGATTTCTAACAGCTTTTTCTCAGCTTGTTCTGATTGTAAAGGAATTTCGCCTGGGCCCCTCGCATGAGGATGTCCTGAGTGGCTGGGCATTCTAACCTTAGAGTGTTCCAACTAAATACCTATCTGGGATCTTACCGCGACCGGCCCAACGGGCCGAGTTCGCATCCCTGGCAGGGATATTTTTTAGTTGGGACACTCTTACAGGGTGTTTGAAAGGCCAGAAAGCGTTGGATGTTATCCTGTGCAAGCGGGTCGAGGTGGCTCATGCCTAGGGCCAATCGCACCAGGGGATGCCCTTTAAGACATCCCCTGAATCCAGGCGGGACGGAATGCTGGCTCGGGGCGATTAGCCCTGACCTGCGCCGCAGACCTGTCATCTGTCATCCGATCGGTCAGTTGAAGGGGATGGTGGGCCCACCGGCGGCTAGGCGAAGGCTGCGGCCATGGGGTTTACACCGACCTCACGATTCAGTCAAAAGCTTGGTCAGATCTTCGTTAACGCCCTCGATACACTGCCTCAGGTCAGAAAATTCACGCAGTAATCTAGAAGTAATACGAGGGGTGATCGGGTGTAAAAACTGACGCGGATCGGGTTCTGGGCCGTCTTTAATACGGGTAAGGACTGTTGCATCTACCAAATCGTGCATCTTCTAGGCGTGCATCGTCCAGATTGGTCCCGTAGTCAGTAGGTTAATTTCAAAGTTTTTCTCATCGCAGTTCCTCGGGGCTTATGCAGGTAAGCCCATCTGTCGATGGGACAAGGGCGGTGAAACCGTGAAGACAAAAGTGACCCACAATCCCAGAACGACTACAGCCGACGAACAGTGCCTGTACAATCATTTGCTCGCCTGTGTGGCGGTAGAGTCTCCCGATGCCATGATCGATCGGTTTCAGTCACTGTTTGTCGATGGGTTTGGCTATCCCGATCGCGATGTCGTAGAGGCCCTCGATCGGCTGCTGGCCAGCCCGGCGATTGAGGATCACTTTCGCTTTATTCTGAATCGCTGCTGCCATATTTTGATCAACCGTTGGCAGACTAATACCCAGCTTCAGCCAGCTATTCCCATCTTGATTGAGCTTCTGGAGACGGCACCCCCTGATCGCGTGCCCGAGTTATCGCGATCGCGCACCGTCCGCCGCCTGCGCCAGGGGATCCACGGGTTTCTCGATACGGAACAGTACCTGGCGCTCAAACGCCTAGCCCGTGTTGTGGCAGCCCGCCAATCTAACCTGTCTCGCGCTAGACGCACCGAAGCGGTGCCCCTGGGATCGCTGATTAACCGCTATCCCTATCTGTATGAGCATTGTTTGGTCACCGAAGATAGCGATCTACAGCACCAGCAGCACGTTCGTAGCATGCAGGTCGAGGCTCAGCACAAGTTTGAGGTAGACCTCACCCACTACGTGACCTACCGAGTGCGCCAGGGGCGACTGCATCGTCAGGGACAGGCCAATTTTGCCGCCAACCTACGGGTTGTGTCTAATCCCACGCTGCTGAGTGACCAAGAACTGGTGTCGTCGCTGAAGCACTTTGCACGCCGCCGTGACCATGGCCAAAGCTATCGCGACGGTGCCCGGCGCTTTTTAATCGCCCACGACGAGAGGGCTTCTTTTCGGCAGTTTAAAGCAGACCTGCTGGACTACCTGGTGGCTGATGTGGATACGGGGTACAGCCAGCGGCAGTTTAAGACCATGCTGCACGATCACCTATTTACCACCTTCGCCGACAGCGATGGCAAACTCGTCGATGATTTCTTGAAGGTGCGCAC
Source organism: Cyanobacteriota bacterium (assembly GCA_027483425.1). Lineage (GTDB taxonomy): Bacteria > Cyanobacteriota > Cyanobacteriia > Phormidesmidales > Phormidesmidaceae > Nodosilinea. The sequence goes on from JAIXUR010000180.1 coordinate 20,251, forward strand.
GTGCAGCAATCTGTTCAACTTTTTAGTGGTTGACCCTAGCGTTGGGCGGCAGCATTACGTCTTTCTCGATCTGATCAATAACCTGGGGCCGATTCATACCACTGGGCTGCTGCTGAGAATTTTATTGATTTGCCATCAGGTCAGACCCTTTTTAGAGCGGCGGTTTTCAATTTTGTTTAACCACTATGAAGCGGCCTCTAGTGAGACGGTGGCTTGGCTCGTCAACCTGTTTGAAAATATCAACGTTGCCCTTAGCCTTAACTTTGGTAGTGTAGATCTCTCCCACGCCGGAGGCGGCTAGCCCGCTCATCCCAGGAGCGCATCGGATGGCGCACCCGGCTGCGCCTAGGATACTGCCATCTTGCCCGCATTGATTTGAGAGATGGTCAGATCTCTGGGGTTAGATCCCTAGGGAGTTCACGCCCGGTCACTCCCCGCCATGTCTGATAGCCCTGCCTCCGCCTACATCCACATTCCCTTTTGTCGGCGTCGTTGCTTTTACTGCGACTTCCCCATTTCGGTGCTGGGTAACCAGGGACGGGGAGAAACCTCGGGCACAGTGGGCCGCTACGTGGACTGGGTTGGCGATGAGATGGCCGCGACTCCGAAGCTGAATGAGCACCCCCTCAAGACCGTTTTCTTTGGCGGCGGTACCCCCTCTTTGCTATCGGTTCTCCAGGTCGAAACCCTTCTGGATCGGCTCAATCGCCGCTTCGGCCTGGCCTCAGACGCGGAAATTTCCATGGAGATGGATCCAGGTACCTTTGATCTGGATCATTTGCGCGGCTACCTATCGGCCGGCATTAACCGCATTAGTCTCGGGGTTCAGGCGTTGGATGATGCCATCCTCGAACGCTGTGGCCGCTACCACCGTGTCGCCGACGTGTACCGGTCCATAGACTGGCTCCATGACGTCGCCATGCCCAACTGGAGCCTGGACTTAATCTCGGGGTTGCCCCACCAAACCATGGCCGACTGGGAAACTGGGCTGGCGAAGGCCGTGGCCCTACAGCCCCATCACCTGTCGATCTATGACCTCACCGTAGAACCCCAGACGGTGTTTGCCAAACGCTACCAGCCTGGCGATGCGCCCTTGCCCACGGACGAGCAAACGGCCACCATGTATCGCCTAGCCCAGGGATTTCTCACCGCCCAGGGCTATGCCCACTACGAAGTGTCTAACTATGCCCAGCCGGGTCACCCATGTCAGCATAATTTGACCTACTGGCGGAATCAGCCCTACTACGGCTTTGGCCTTGGGGCCACCAGCTACACCCAGCACCAGCGGGTCAGCCGTCCGCGCACGTTGACCACCTATGGTCAGTGGGTCAAGGCCTTTCAGGCGGGGGGGGGAATCCATGCCGAGCCAGCGACCCCGCCGATGGAGCAGTTGCTGGATCGCCTGATGCTGGGGCTGCGGTTGCAGGAGGGGATCGGTGGGGATGAGGTGCGATCGCTCTGTACCCCTACCACCTGGGCCACGCTCCACGAGACCTTAAAACCCCATGTTTCTCGGGGATTTGTAGTGGTCGAAGGCGACACCTGGGCCACCCTCCAGCGCCTACGCCTCAGCGATCCCGAGGGCTTTCTATTTTCCAATGTCGTCCTCTCCGACTGCTTTCGCGCGATCGAGGACTTGAACGAGAGTTAAGGCGGTTCCGATGCCGGTCTGCCCCTGCCTATCCAATGCCGGGCAGACCCACGGGTCTGCCCCTACTCATCTACTTTCAAAAGTACTCTCCACGCTAATGCTGGAATCCGCCTTTGCAGTAAAGTAGATCCCTGTGACATTTTTATGGCTGACCCATGCCCAAGGTTCTTGTTTCCGATCCCGTTGACCAGGCGGGCCTCGATATTCTTTCCCAGGTTGCCCAGGTCGATGTCAATACCAGCCTTTCGCCGGAGGAGCTGGTCGCCGCCATTGGTGACTACGACGCGCTGATGATTCGTTCGGGCACCAAGGTGACCAAGGCCGTCATCGCGGCGGGCCATAACCTGAAGATTATTGGCCGGGCCGGGGTCGGAGTGGACAACGTCGATGTGCCCGAGGCCACCCGGCGGGGAATTGTGGTGGTTAACTCCCCTGAGGGCAACACCATTGCGGCGGCGGAGCACGCCCTGGCCATGATGATGGCGATGTCACGCTATATTCCCAGTGCCGATCGCTCCGTTAAGGCGGGCGAATGGAAACGGAACGATTTCACCGGGGTCGAGGTCTACAAAAAGACTCTCGGTGTAGTCGGCCTAGGCAAAATTGGCTCCCATGTCGCCACCGTGGCGCGGGCCATGGGTATGAATCTGTTGGCCTACGACCCGTTCATTTCTGCCGATCGCGCTGAGCAACTGGGCTGTCGCCTGGTGGATCTAGATCTCCTTTTCCGCGAAGCCGACTACATTACCCTGCACCTGCCCAAAACCCCAGAAACCACCCACCTGGTCGATGCTAAAGCCCTGGCCACGATGAAGCCTACGGTGCGGATTATCAACTGTGCTCGGGGCGGCATTATCGATGAAGCGGCCCTGGCTACGGCGCTGCGGGAGGGCACCATTGGTGGTGCCGCCCTAGATGTCTACGAGGCCGAGCCCCTGGGCGAATCAGAGCTCCGGGAGCTGGGCAAGGCGGTGATTCTGACCCCCCACCTGGGAGCTTCGACCGAAGAAGCCCAGGTGAATGTGGCCATTGATGTGGCCGAGCAAATTCGCGATGTGCTGCTGGGGCTACCGGCTCGCTCGGCGGTCAATATTCCTGGCCTGCGCCCGGAGGTGATGCAAAAGCTGCGCCCCTACCTGCAGCTGGCCGAAACCCTCGGTAACCTGGTGGGTCAGCTGGCCGGGGGCCGGGTTGAAGAGCTCACCGTGCGCCTCCAGGGCGACATTGCCGGGGGCGATACCCAGCCGATCATGGTGGCGGCTCTCAAGGGCCTGCTCTCCCATGCCTTGCAAGAGCGGGTCAACTACGTCAACGCCTCCATTGAAGCTAAGGAGCGGGGCATTCATGTGATCGAAACCCGCGATGCCAACATTCGCGACTATACCGGGTCGTTGAACCTGTCGGCGAAGGGTAGCCTGGGCGAACACTCGGTCACCGGGGTTCTGCTGGGGGGCAGCGAAATTCGCGTCACTGACATCGACGAGTTTCCCATCAACGTGCCGCCGACCCAGCATATGCTGTTTACCCTGCACCGGGATATGCCGGGTATTATCGGCAAAATTGGCTCGCTGCTGGGCAGCTTTAACGTCAACATTGCCAGTATGCAGGTGGGTCGCAAAATTGTGCGCGGCGATGCGGTCATGGCCCTCAGCCTCGACGATCCTCTCCCAGAGGGCATTTTGGAAGAAATTCTCAAGGTGGCGGGCATCCGCGATGCTTATACCGTTAACCTGTAGCATAGGCAAAGGACTGAGCCCGCACCCATGATGGGGCCCAGACTAGGGCTGTGGGTTCAGGATGACCGGATGGGCAGGTGGCGCTTTGCCATCCTAAGGGGGGCTTAACGGGGGTCTCTAGGGCCACCCAAAGCGGTACCCTCGCCCGTCGATGGGAATGATTTATCTCGGCAAGGCAACCGCTGGAATGGCTGTGGTTAACACCTGGTGGGAAGTAAAGGTACTGTGTGATCCAACCCTGGAAGACACGGTCTTTTGGCGGTTTGATAGCTTTGGTAGCCAGGGTACCTCGACCGAGCAGCGGGGGACAGCCTGTGTCATGCAGGCTTATTTTCCCCAGCACCGGCTCGAGCTGCTCGATCTGTCAGCCATGGCTTTGCTGATTAAGCAGGATGCGCTCTGTAATAACCTGATCCTGCCCCGCATCAGCTGGCAGCTGATTGAAGAAGAAGACTGGGCCAAAAGCTGGAAAGACCACTGGAAGCCAGAACCCATTGGCGATCGCATCCTGATTACCCCGGCCTGGCTAGAGCCCCCGGCTGACAATCAGCGGCTGGTGTTGCGGCTCGACCCAGGGGTAGCCTTTGGGACGGGCAATCACCCCACCACGCAGCTCTGCCTAGAGTCGTTAGAAATGCGCCTCACCGACGAAAGCACCGATGTGACGATCGCGGACATTGGCTGTGGTTCCGGCATTCTCTCCATTGGTGCCATCCTGCTGGGGGCCAAGCGTGCCTACGCCGTTGATACCGACGACCTAGCCATCCATTCGGCCCTGGGCAACCGCGCGCTCAATGGCCTCACCGAGGCGCAACTGCCGATGATCCACGGCAGTTTGGATGCGATCGCCCAAATCATGGATGCTCCCGTGGACGGCATTGTGTGCAACATTCTGGCGGATGTGATTATGGATCTCATCCCCCAGATGTCCACCATCATTGCCCCCAACGGCTGGGGCATTCTCAGCGGTATTTTGCTCGATCAGTCTAAGCTGGTGGCCGATACCCTAGAGCAGCATGGCTGGGTGGTAGCTACCCTGTGGCGGCGGCA
>JAIXUR010000331.1 GCA_027483425.1 Cyanobacteriota bacterium
GTACCTCAAAGCTGAACTGGGCATGCCCTACGTGGATATCACCCCCATGGGCATCGTCGAAACAGCCCGCTGCATTCGTGCCATTCAGACGGTGCTCAATGCCCAGGGGGCCGGGGTCGACTACGCTGGCCTGATCGATGAGCAGACCCGATTTGTCTCCCAGGCGGCCTGGTTCTCGCGCTCGATCGACTGCCAAAACCTGACCGGCAAGAAGGCCGTGGTGTTTGGCGACAGCACCCACGCCGCCGCCATGACCAAGATCCTGGCCCGCGAAATGGGCATCCATGTGGTGCTGGCGGGCACCTACTGCAAGTACGATGCCGACTGGTTCCAGGAGCAGGTGGGCGAATACTGCGACGAAATTTTGGTCAGCGAAGACCACGGGGCGATTGGCGATCGCATTGCCCAGCTAGAGCCCGCCGCCATCTTTGGCACCCAAATGGAGCGCCATGTCGGCAAGCGGCTCGACATTCCCTGCGGTGTGATTGCCGCCCCCATCCATATTCAAAACTTTCCGGTGGGGTATCGCCCATTTATGGGCTACGAAGGGGCCAACCAGATTGTCGACCTGGTCTACAACTCCTTTACCCTGGGCATGGAAGACCACCTGCTCGAGTTCTTTGGCGGCCACGACACCAAAGAGGTGCTGACCAAAACCATGAGCGCCGATGCCGCTGTTGAGGCGGGCTTGGGCTGGAGCCCCGACGGACTGGCGGAGCTGCAAAAAATCCCTGGTTTTGTGCGCGGCAAGGTGAAGCGCAATACCGAGAAGTTTGCCCGCCAGCAGGGCGTCGCTAGCATTACCGCCGAGGTTCTCTACGCGGCTAAGGAGGCGGTGGGGGCATAACCACAAATTCCATCCCCTGTAGGGGCGTAGGCGAAGCCAAGCCAGAGGCTTTACGGCGTTCGCCCGGATTGGGCAAAGACCCCGCTGGGCAAACAACCGTTTGCCCCTACAGGCCTACCTATTTCAAATAGGGTATTCAACCAGAATTTGGTATGACGCAAAAAAAGACCCGTGGCCAAGCCGACGAGTCTTTAGGGAAATAAAGCCACCAATCGCCGTTGCTAGCTAGGCGCTGCGGCGGCGGGGGCGCTTGCGCTCTGACTTTTTCTTGTAGCCGATGGCCTGGGCGGCGTTGCTGTCGGGGCCAAACTGAGCCCGCACGGCTTCTTTCATGCCCAAAATCGAGTTGTGAAAGTCCCATTCGGCCTGGCGGGCGGCATCGGCAGCGGCTTTGACCATGGCTTGCAGCTCGGTCTCTTTTTGCTGCATGGCCAGCATGGTGTTGAAATTTGTTTTGAGGGCTTCGGGCGACGCATCGATGCGAACGGGGAGATAGCCTTCGACGGTGCCGAGGCCGTTGAGGGAGTCGATGTCGGTGCTGATGGTTTTGACGGGCAGACGACGGGTGATGTTGATAACGGGCATGGTGATGACCTCTGCTGGTAGTTGTGCTGATAAACAGGATGAAACAGCCTGCCTAAAGGGATTTCAGGAATGGTGACGGAAACTTGGGGCAGCGACGAAGGGGCTCAGGTCAGGCGATTAGAGACGACGGTTGGGGGTGAATCGTCTAGTTGTCTCGTCTATTGCCAAGATTGCCCGGTGGTAGAGGGCGATCGCAGGCCCGATTTGAAAGATTGTGACCAGACATCAGCGGTTTTGATGAAGCCTGGATGAATGTTGCAGCGGGTCGAAGTAAGGTGTGGCGCAACAATCGTGATGCAAGGCGGGAATGATTGATTTGCAGCAATGACAGCAGCACTGTGTATTGAGTAGGCAAGGGTGCAGCGGGCGACTGCTCGAAGTTGCTCTATGACAGCAGCATTGTGTATTGACTACTTGATGGGTTGTGCTGTTGCAGCCGCATTGTTGCGGCGCAACTTAAGATGTTGGGGTCTCGCAATAGGAAGTTGGGCTGTCGCACTAAAGCATTGCGGTCTGACAATTGAAGGTTGGGCTTTCGCGCTAAAGCGGTGTGGCCTCCTGTTAGGAGATGCAGCCCTGACAATAGAGCGGTGGGGTGCTGCAATAGGCGATCGCGCCAGAGCAGGGGGAGGTGTTTGGCTTTCTGAGGCGCGATGGTCAAAGATCGGCCCGTTGAGTTTCATCGTCCCGACGCTCCAGCGTCGAGACGCAATCCAGATGCTCTAGCGTCATCTATCTCAGGGCGCAGGAGCACCAGGGGCGACGTCCCCACGCAGAGCATGGGGACGAGAGTTGATACAAACGTCAACGACATACCGTTTCACTGATCCCTGTCCTCTCGTACCATGACTGCGCTATCTGTGTAAGTTTGATGCGGGAGTGACTGGCGCATTTGGGTGACCTCTGCACGGTAAGTAGCCATTTTTTGAGCTTGGGCTGCTGCTTCTGCGGTGATGACGTCTTGCAAGATGGCCTTCAACTCGTTTTCTACAGAACGATTGTGTTTAGCCGCTCTCAGTTTGAGGCTTTCCAGCATTTGAGGATCGAGATCGTCGAGTATAAGTTTTGCCATCAATTTTTCTCTCTAACTGATTTCGCTAGTGGCGTCACGCTGGCGCTAATGCACCCCAACCCTCATTCTGAATTTTTAATTTTGCATTTTTAGTTTCTCTAACTGCTTCGCGGCCCATTCTCTGAGCTGCTCGTCGTTGTCGTTTTGGGCGCGGTCTTGCAGTAGTTCCAGGGTTTTGGGGTGGTCGGGATATTGCTGTATCAGCACCCTGAGGGCGGTTTGGCGAGGGTTATCTTGAAAAGAATACTTGCGTTCAAAAGGATCGTTGAGAGCGTGATCACACCAAAGCTCAAACAAGTTCGGGTCGTCTTTCCAGCCTTTGGCTAACTCCTGCAC
>JAIXUR010000067.1 GCA_027483425.1 Cyanobacteriota bacterium
CCCCGCTTCGACAAACCGTTGCCGCACCCGCTCAATCGTTCTGATGCTGATGTCAAGGGCATCCTTAGAGCCTATCCGGAAAATACGAGAAGCTTTCGCCCGACAATCAAACAAGCGGCTAGTTGCACAAACCCCAAATAAGATTGGGCTGACTTTGCCCAGCGAATCAGGACGCCGCGAAACCGATTAAACCAAGAATGTCCAACTTCGACTACCCATCGACGAGGCGGATGGCGATTGGGGTCAGTCGGAGCTGGAACGGGCGCATCTTTGTCAGGAATATGCGGGATATAGCCTCGCTCTAGGGCGGCTTGGCGGCAATCCTCGTAATCATAGCCTCGGTCAAGACAGAGATGTTGCTCAACGGCTTCTGTATCGGGTGCTGCGATGACTTTGGCATCGAGCAAATCGGCCAGTTTTTTCATGTCGTGCCGATTGGCTCCCGTGAGAACAACCGCCAAAGGAACGCCCTTACCTTCGGTTAATAGATGACGTTTTGAACCCGATTTACCTCGGTCGGTGGGGCTAGGCCCTGTGGCCTGAGTCTCGCCTTGAGCCGTCCGCTTCCCTAAGGGGGCTTTAACAATACACCCATCCGCTGATTGCCAGTGCCAATCAATCCCTAAGGTCTCATCGTAGGCCTGTAACAAAAGACCCCAGGCCGTTTCCAAACACCCATACTCTACCCACTCCTGAAACCGGTCATGCACGGTTGATTTAGGCGGGAATTCGGCCGGCAAGGCACACCACTGGCTGCCGGTGCGGGCGAGATGAATCAGAGCATCAAAGATGGGTCGGTCCGCTGAACGAGGACGTCCAGGCTTTTGTCGAGGTTTGTTCACCACCAGTACAGGGGCAATGCGTTGCCAGAGTTCATCGGGAACCCGCCAAATCGTAGGTAACGTAGGTTTTATCAAAGCTGAAGACGCCATGGCACAATCCTGATGCTTTATCCTATTGAGGCCAGACCCAGACCCATGTCGGGGTTGGGCCATCCCGACTGCTAATGGTGCAATCCCACCTCTTGGCAACCAGGCAAAAGGTGCGTCAACATAAAAATACAATTGAACTCCGGCCTACTTTTCGGATAGGTTCTAAGGGGGTGCCCTACCGACTAATTTGACTGAGGAGTAGATACAGTTCCTATTTCTGTCGTTTATTCGCTATGGTGGCACCGATAACCTGGCCGATCATTATCCCAATATCGAGCCGGCGGCTCTGCAAGGGTTCTTTGATCGACTCGCTCGCCTTGAAGAACTGGCGTGCCTGCGCTAAAACATCGGTGCGTTGCCTACGGTTACCCCTGACCATGCTAGCCTAAGCCATTAGGAACCTGGCCAGATTACAGCTCTGGGAGGCGACAAAAGCTCAAGGTCAATATAGAATAAGTGCGGTCTACCCTTTTGGCTTAGCTACTGTCAATCCAGGTCAGTTAAATTTCATAGCCAAACCCTTTCCGGAGCGGGCTTTGACGGTCCTTAGGATCTCGGTCTCTTCAGCCGTAGCCCTGATTTTTAGTCGGGCCGTACGACAGGCTACCCATGCTCTAAAGACACCTGGAGGGCTGCTTGAACAGTCTTGAGGGGTATTATTTTATACTTAAAACATTGATCAAGTTAGCCCATAACTGTTACGGTGACCAGACAACTAATGGAAACAAGAGGTCTCCCTGGCAATCCGCCTCTAAGACTTGCCAGGGAAATATAAGGTGATTTTTACTAGCACCATGGGTTGCCCTTTCCAAACACCCTTTCAAGTTCATATTGATTTCTAGCCATGGAAGGAAAATGCTTAACAGCAATGGCAACGTTCTGCTAATAGGTTTAGCCACTCTGCTAGACAAGAGCTAGTTGCCCTAGTACTCTGAGGCAGAAATAAGTCTATCATTCAGGAGACTAAGGGCTTACCGGTGTAATTCCACTTGAAGGGCTTGGCCAAGGTGCGATTAAAGTAGTCTATAAAGGCAAGGATCTTGGCTTTGAGGTCAGCCTGACTGGTGAAACTAGAGCGGCGTAGGAGTTTGCGCACCAGGATGCTAAACCAGACTTCGATTTGATTCAGCCAGGATGAATGCTTAGGGGTGAAATGGACGACCAGCCGATGGGAGGGGTCTTTCAAGAAGTCCGAGCGAGTGGCCATTGAGGCCAGGATGCCCGATTTACCCTTTTCGCCGAGCTCAATGGGCTCGGGTTCAAGTTCAGCGACTAAGCGCACCATGGACTCGGATTGATGGGTATTGAGACAATCCATCGTGAGGTGAATTTTTGGGGCGGTGGGTGCTGGGCCGAGGAGAGCTCTGAGATGAGCGTCTAAATCAACCTCCGTTCGGGTGTCCCCGACGCTGGCTTGGTCGATCTGTCCGGTCGCGACATTCAGCGAGGCGATTAAGGTCTGGGTGCCATGACGGATGTACTCAAACTCCACCTTTTCACACCGCCCCGGCTTCATGTCCAGATTGGGCATGGTGCGCTCCAGAGCTTGAATGCCGGTCATCTCGTCGAGGCTATAGGTCAACTCGCCGCGCTCAGCCCGCTCGGCAGCCTGCTCGTAGAGCTGGCAGATGTCGGTGACTTTAGCGGCAAACTCAGTATCCGGGGGGGGTGGAGCCAGTAGCGAGTCTGGTGCGGTTTGAGTTCGGCTTCGGCTAACAATCGCCCGACGTGTCGGGGACTGATGCTGTCCACAAACGGCTGCTTCATCATCTCATCGGCCAACTCGGCATCCGTCCAATGGCTGATGGGGCGACCATACTGCTCAGGCGGGGCGCAGGCTAGGGCATACAACTGAGTGATTTGCTCCAATGTGAACGTCGGCGGACACCCCGGTCGAGGCGCATCCTGGAGCCGGTCTTCGATGGGTAGCCCACGAGCACTCAACTCGAGCCACCGGTTGCGCCAGAGCCGACTCGTATCTTTGGTAATCCCCAGTTCTCGAGCAATCGCACCATGACTGGCACCTTGAGCGGCTCGCAAGACGATGGTCGCTCGCAGCGCAATCTGCTGTGCTGTGCTCGGTCGCCGAGCTATTTTCTCCAGGGCCGTCTGTTCCTCGGTCGTTAGCGTGATGGGGGTAGCCGCAAGTCTTGGCATGGCAACTCAGTTCCCTTTGCTCTACCCTTAAATAGTAGATCTATTTCCGCCTCAGAGTACTAGGAGGATCGCTAGCGCTGGCCAGATCGGTTAGGA
>JAIXUR010000119.1 GCA_027483425.1 Cyanobacteriota bacterium
GATATGTCGGTTAGGAAGGAGCGTTCAAAAGAGCGCTCCTTTTTTGTGCCCATGGGTGCGATCGGGGGTATCACCGTAAGCTAGAACGTCGGTACAGAAACCCGGTTTCTCGGCCAGAAGGCAAGTCATGCTGTTAGCGCAGCGACGAAGAAACCGGGTTTTTAGCCATACTGTACCGGTGCCCTAGTAGATTACAGAATTAATGCCATAAATCCTCTCTCGGGAGGGCAGGGGTGGGTCATCCCAGACCCCAGACCCACCCCGCCCTTTCCTGTGGAACGCTACGCGAACGGGCCCCCTCCCTGGGTGGGGAAGGCGTTAGGACAATTCTGGCCACGAAAATACCGAAGAATTGTGATGCCTCCCAAGGGCGCAGACCCTGCGCCCCCTACCTGGGGGTATCTTTTTTCCCAGAAATCTCCTAACGTTTGCGGGGGTGCCCCTTAGCCCGCCTAGCTTGCCAAAGATGAAACCCTGAGGGGGCCACCGACACCACCACAATGACGGCCACGATTGGCAGCAGATAGTGATCGACATCGGGGATTAGGCTGCCTAGAAAAAAGCCCAGCAGCGTCAGACCAATCGTCCACAGCAGACCACCCACTAGGTTATAGGTCATGAAGGTGGGGTAGTGCATCTTGCCCATGCCTGCGGTGATGGGAGCAAAGGTGCGAATAACCGGCATAAACCGGGCTAGGATCAGCGCCTTGCCCCCGTGACGCTCGAAAAAATGCTGGGCTTTGACCAAGTTATCTTTGTGAAATAGCCAGGAGTCTGGGCGGCGAAAGAGCCGTGGGCCTAAGCGGCGTCCTGTTGCGTACCCCACATTGTCTCCCAACACCGCCCCGATGGCGGCCCCGGTGATCAGCATCCAGGGGTTGAGCAGATCTTGAGAAGCTAAAAACCCAGCGGTAAACAACAGGCTATCGCCGGGCAAAAAGAACCCAATCAACAGCCCAGACTCGGCAAAAATCATCGCCCATACCCCCAAGTACCCGATGGATTGAATCAGTGTCGGTAGGTCGGTGTGCATAGGGCAGGGTCGAATAAGTACAGGACAGAGCTATAGCTTTGATTCTGCAATAGCTCACCCTAAGTTGCGAAGACGTTGGGCTAAACTTTATCACTATCGTCCAGAATCCTTAGAATCCCCAATAATTTTGTTTGCGAAACGATTATTGGCCTGATTTTGGTATACGGCTTTTGCTGCTATCACCCACTGACATGGGTACGGGGACGTTTTGAAGGTTCAGGCTCAGCCTTACGCAGCACCTTACGGGTCACCAGGGGCACGTCCCCTTCGCCAAAGAGAATGAAGCGCAGCAAGTACTTGATGGGATTACCATCGACCCACTCAAAGTAAATATGGGGCAGGGTGCCGGTCTGGTCACGCAGGTAGAGCAACAGGGCGGCGATCGCATTGGGTACTGCCGAACTCTGCACCCGCAAAATCTGATAGCCACCCACCTCAACGCCTTTCACCCGGATCACGTCAATAAACACTGAGGCATCAAACACCTGCACTTCCAAGAAGACGATCCGTTGGGATGGCGACAGATGGCTGTCCTCCCGCATCCGTTGTTCCTTGAGCTGATACTCGATCGCATCCTCTCCTTTTTCCCGGCGATGGGCGATCAGCCGAATGGGTTTCGATTGGAACTGGCTAATCATCTGACGGGCCGTATCATCGAGCTCTACCCCGGTGACGCGCAGCTCTGTGGAGCGAAATACCCGAGACACCATGGATGTGACGACGATGGCGGCAATAAAGAACGTCGCAATGTGAATGCCATCGGGTCGCTCGATGATGTTGACAATGGTGGTGTAGAAAAACACCAGGGCTATGACGCCAAAGGCGATCGCTGCGCGCCGCGCGCCGCGCCGGTAAGCCGAAAGCGTGACCGCCACCGCCGCCGAGCTCATCAGCACCAATACCCCCGTGGCGTAGGCCCCCCCCTGAGCCTCTACGCTGGCATCAAAAATGAGCGTTACCACAAAGGCGATCCCGGTGAACACCAGCACCAGGGGCCGTACCGCCCGCGCCCAGTCGGGGGCCATGCCGTAGCGCGGCAGGTAGCGGGGCACCAGATTCAGCAATCCAGCCATGGCCGAGGCCCCGGCAAACCAGAGAATGGCGATCGTACTCAGGTCGTAGAGGGTGCCAAAGCCACTGCCCAAATACTGGTGGGCCAAATAGGCGAGCGCTCGTCCGTTGGCCTGCCCCCCGGTTTGAAACGCGGCCGCCGGAATCAACACCGTGGTCACCACACTGCTGGTGAGCAGGAAAAAGCTCATGATTACAGCGGCCGTCGTGAGCAGCCGATGGGTGTTATGGATGCGACCCGTGGGCTGTGCTTCAGTGTCGGTGCTGTCGCCCATCACCAGGGGCATGACCGCCACCCCGGTCTCAAACCCCGACAGCCCCAGGGCCAATTTTGGAAACAGCAGCACCGCCACCCCAACCATCCTCCAGGGGCTACCGTGGGAGGTGGCTAGGGCCCGTTGCCAGTCTGCCAGCAGAAGCGGCTGCTGCAGCACCTGATAGGCCCCAACCCCAATCACCACCAGATTGAGAAAGAGATACAGCGCCACCAGGGGCACTGCCAGCCCAATCGCCTCCTGAAAGCCCTTCAGAAAAACGGCTCCCAGCAGGGCCACTAAAACCAGGGTCAGGGGTACGGCCTGCCCCCGCAAGATCCCTGAAAACAATGGATTTTCGATCAGGTGAGCGGTGGCATCGGCCGCTGAAAGGGTAATGGTAATAATAAAGTCGGTAGCGGCAAAGCCCAGCAGCATGAGCACAAACAGCTTACCCTGCCACCAGGGCAGCAGCCGCTCTAGCATAGCGATTGAGCCTTCTCCACGGGGACTGAGGGTAGCCACCTGGCGATAGATGGGCAGGGCTCCAAATAGAGTGACCAACACCAAGATCAGCGTCGCCAAGGGCGACAAGGCTCCAGCGGCCAGGGCTGCAATACCCGGCTGGTAGCCTAGGGTAGAGAAGTAATCGACCCCGGTGAGGCACATGACCTGCCACCAGGGATGCCGAAAGTGATGCTCATCGGCTGGGTCACGGTCTTCGTTGAGCAGCCAGTGGGTGAGATAGCGACGGTGCTTTTTGGGCGAAACAATCGGGCTGACCATCTAAATTTAGGGCTGGCCTGCGCTAAAGAATGATGACTTTACTGTATCAGCGATGGGATCTCCCTGGATATGAACCGAATGATGGAAATCTTGAGCCCCCGTTCAGCCACGACCTCTGTTTTGGGGGGCAGCCTAGAAACGGCCCTGAAGCCCTGGGTTGGTCCTCAAGGCACCGCTTAATCTAGCCCACCCAGGCGGTCTGGGGGCCAAAACCGAAACACCGCCCGACCAATTAGATGGTCTTTGGGGACAAAGCCCCAGTAGTGAGAGTCAAAGCTTTTATTGCGGTTGTCGCCCAAAACCAGGTAGGAGTCAGCTGGAACGGTGACTGGCCCATATTGATAGTCCGGCTTAGCTGCAATGTAGGGTTCTGCCTGGGGTTCGCCGTTAATGTAGAGCTGACCGTTTTTGACTTCAACGATATCCCCCGGTAGCCCCATCAGCCGCTTAATAAAGGCTTCGTTTTGGTGGAGTGACTCCGGTGGCTGAAATACCACGATGTCGCCCCGTTGGGGATCGCCAAAGTCGTAGCTCACCTTATCGATAATCAGGCGATCGTTAATCTCGAGGGTAGGCAGCATTGACCCGGAAGGAATGTAACGGGCCTCGGCCACAAAGGTGCGGATACCAAAGGCTA
>JAIXUR010000583.1 GCA_027483425.1 Cyanobacteriota bacterium
CAGAAGGGCATTCACCGCCACCACCGGCAGGTCAACGGGGGGCATGGGTGGGCTACCGTTGTAGGTTCCCTTGGGAATCACCTGGGCGTTGAGGTAGGGCAACGACAGCCGGAGGGCATCAACCTGATCAATGGGAATCAGCCGGATCGTGCCGGTTTGCAGCAGATCGGCCACAGCGGGATTGCCCAGGGTAATGACTTGAAACAGGGCATCGACCTCCCCTCCGGCCAGGGCGGCGTGGGCCTCATCGGCGGGCATAGGGAGCGGGGTTAGGGTCTCTGGGCTCAATTCGTAGTGTTGCGCCAGCGGCCAGAAGAGAGCATAGGAACCACTGTTCTCGGGCATCAGGGCCACCCGCTTACCCTGCAGATCGCCCACGGTGTCAATGTCGGCATCGGCCCGAGCTAACAGATGAAACATTTCGGGAAACAGCAGGGCCACTGCCCGTACCGGTGGCTGCACGGGCGTATCGCTCTGAACCAGAGCCAGTTGAGCCTGGTTGGTCTTGAGGAGCTCCATGTTTTGCACTGACCCGTCGGTTTCGCGCACTTCAATATCAATGTTGGGGTGGTTCCGGGCCACCACCGTCGCTAAGGCCTGGCTAAAGGCATAGTATTCGCCACTGCTACTGCCTGAGGCCAGCACCAGGCGGTAGGTGCGGGTTTGCTCGCGCACCACCACAAAGGTCGAGGCAATCACCCCCAGCAGACTCAAGATGACGACCGGCAGTACCGCCTTGCCCTGCATAGATCTCCTGGGTAGATATAGAATGGGGACTGGCCAATTTTGCCACGAGGGCTGTGTCTATGGCTCTACTTCAAAATTTACCCCAGGTACCCGACACGTTGCGGGGCCGCACCGTGGGCCGCAGCTTCCAGGCGGTGTTCCTGCTGGTGCTAGTGTCGGTGCTGCTCCTCGGCACCTTTGGGCTACGGCTGTTTCAGCTCCAAGTTGTGAATGGCGATCGCAACCGCCAACTGGCCGATAGCAACCGCATTCGCCTGGTGCCTAAGCGCCCGGCCCGGGGCACCATCTACGATCGCAACGGCAAAATCTTAGCCGGTAGTCGGCTATCCCAAACAGTGTCGATCTGGCCCATTGCCCTACCCCGCGACCAGTGGCCGACGGTAATCGAGCGGCTCTCGAAGGTGCTGGGTATCCCGCCCGAAGAAATTCAAAAGCGTCTCGAACAGGCGGGCTACGAATCCCTCGAATCGATCACCATCGCCCGGGGCATTAGCCCGGCCCAGGCCACTGCCCTAGCCGAATACACCAACGAGCTACCGGGGGTGCGCCTCGAGGCTGAGGCCGTGCGCAACTACCCCAACGGCGACCTGGCTGCCCACGTGATTGGCTACACCGGCGAACTCACCGACGAGCAGCTCGAAGCCCGCCGCGACAAGGGCTACCGCCTGGGCGATGTGGTCGGTCAAATGGGGGCCGAGTCGGCCTTTGAGAGCACCCTACATGGGGCCTGGGGTGGCCAGCAGGTCGAGGTTGACAGTGCCGGTCGCATCATCAGTATCTTGGGCGATAAGCCCGCCATCGCCGGGCAAGATATTCAGCTCACCATTGACATCGAGCTCCAGCGAGCGGCGGAAGCAGCCCTGGGTACCCGGGAGGGCGCGATCGTCGCTATGGATCCCCGGAATGGGGCCATTTTGGCCATGGCCAGCTGGCCCACCTACGATCCCAATATCTTTACCACCCGCATTAGCGAGGCCGAGTGGAAGCAGCTACAGGGGGCCGATCATCCCTTTCTAAACCGGGCGCTACAGGCGTTTCCTCCGGCCAGCACCTTTAAGATTGTCACGACGGCGGCGGCCCTAGAGTCGGGCAAGTATGATCCCAACACGGTGCTGCCCACCTATCCCTATATTCAGGTGGGGGGCATTCAGTTTGGCGACTGGAACCGGGCGGGCTTTGGCCCGCTTAGCTTTCCCGGAGCCATGGCCTGGAGTAGCGACACTTTTTTCTACCAGGTAGCCATGCGCCTGGGCGGCCCTACGCTGATCGAAATGACCCGACGCTTTGGCTTTGGCCGTAAAACCGGCTTTGAGCTGGGAGCTGAAGAAAGCCCTGGTCTAGTGCCAGACGATGCCTGGAAGCGCGAAAACCTGGACATGGAGTGGGTCATCGGGGACGGCATCAACATGTCAATTGGTCAGGGGTTTTTACAAGCTACACCGCTCCAGGTGGTGGGCATGTTCGCGGTGGCCGCCAACGACGGCTATAGCGTCACCCCCCACCTGCTCAAAGACAACGAAGAACACCGCAACTGGAAAGAGTCCCTAGAGTTGAGCGATGTCACCATCGACATCTTGCACAAGGGGCTGCGGCAAGTCATTACCAACGGTACCGGAAAAGCGCTCAACGTTCCCCATCTGCCCCCCTTTGCCGGCAAAACCGGCACCGCTGAGGCACCACCGGGGCTCTCCCACGCCTGGTTTGGGGCCTACGCTCCAATGGACAACCCAGAGGTGGTGATCGTAGCGTTTGCCGAGCATTCCGGCGGCGGCGGCGGTAAGGTGGCGGCCCCCATGGTGTTAAAGGTGCTAGAAGCCTACTTTGGCCACGATCAGGCCGCTGAAAAATCAGCCCCCTAGGGGCTGCTAGAGGTCGGAGGGTCAGTGAGACCTATTGGGTGCTAGCGGATTCAAACCTCATTGGGGCTGGGCATCTGCCCAGCCCCAATGTTTCACCCAGCTCACCCACCACCCAGCCCCTAGGTGCGGGAGACCATACTGAAGTTGCGGAAATGCTGGGCCTGGGCCTCAATACGGCAGGCGAGGCGATCGCATACCATGCCGCAAAGATCAAAAATGAGCTCGTCGGCCACGCTGTAGTAGGCGGAGGTTCCTTCGCTGCGGCGGTTGAGAATGCCTGCCTGTAGCATGACCTTCAAATGCTTGGACACGTTGGCCTGGCTGGTGTGGGTAGCCTCGACCAGCTCCTGAACACATTTTTCGCCCTCCCGCAGCAGATTAAGAATCCGCAATCGCATGGGCTCACTCAAAACACTAAAATACTCGGCCACTTGCTGCACGACTTCAACTGAAACCGGTTCTACAGGGTCCATTGGGGTTAGTGGGTAGACTCGTGTGTGCGTAGACGATTCCCAGTAATCTTAACAACTATTCTCTTTTTTTCAGTTATCCATGGCGATGCAGTCATCAAATCTTGTCAATCGCGATATAAAGAGTGATGGAAAAGTCTCACAAGGCCGGATCGTATGGTGCGAAAGCGGGTTCCAGGGGCTGATGCCTCAGGGCCTGTAGGATAGAGCTAGAGCCGGTAGCACCCGACAATACTTTTTTCAACCATCCTTTAGGACTCCTCCCCGCTGAGGTTTTGGGCAGCGCGATCCCAGGAGATTGGGTCTAATTCTTGGGCCGGGGGCCATGCCGTGAGATTCTTAAAGATATCGCTCGCCCACCCTGAGGATTGCCGTGAAAGCCATCACCTTGCTTGGTTCAACCGGGTCTATTGGAACCCAAACCCTAGATATCTTAGAGCACCACCCCGATCAGTTTCGCCTGGTGGGCATTGCCGCAGGGAACAACGTAGAGCTGTTAGCCCAGCAGGTGCGCCAGTTTAAGCCCGAAATTGTCGCCATTTGCAACCCCGACAGGCTGGGCGACCTGGGCGATGCCCTGGCTGGTATGGATCCAATGCCCCAGATTTTGGCTGGGGATGATGGGGTGGTCGAGGTGGCGGGCTACGGTGACGCTGAGGCGGTGGTCACCGGCATTGTCGGCTGTGCCGGGCTATTGCCAACCTTGGCGGCGATCGAGGCGGGCAAAGATATTGCCCTAGCCAACAAAGAAACCCTGATTGCCGGTGGCCCCGCCGTGCTGCCCCTGGTCAAAAAGCATGGCGTTAAGCTCCTGCCCGCCGACTCTGAGCATTCTGCCATCTTTCAGTGTTTACAGGGGGTACCGGCGGAGGGGCTGCGGCGTATTTTGTTGACGGCTTCCGGCGGAGCCTTTCGCGATTGGCCGGTAGAACAGCTAGCCCAGGTGACCGTGGCCGATGCCCTCAAGCACCCCAACTGGTCCATGGGTCGCAAGATCACCGTCGACTCCGCCACCCTAATGAATAAGGGCCTCGAGGTGATTGAAGCCCACTACCTGTTCGGGGTCGATTATGACCACATCGACATCGTCATCCATCCCCAGAGCATTATTCACTCCTTGATTGAGTTGCAAGATACCTCGGTGCTGGCCCAGTTGGGCTGGCCCGACATGCGCCTGCCCCTGCTCTACGCCCTCTCCTGGCCCGATCGCATCTACACCGATTGGAAACCCCTAGATCTGGTCAAGGCCGGAGACCTCACCTTCCGCGAACCCGACCACACCAAATACCCCTGTATGGATCTGGCCTACGCCGCTGGGAGAGCGGGGGGCACCATGACCGCCGTGCTCAACGCCGCCAACGAGCAGGCGGTGGCCCTGTTTTTAGAGGAAAAAATCCACTTTTTAGAGATTCCCAACGTGATTGAAGGCGTGTGCGATCGCCACCGCTCCCACAACATCACCCAGCCCGAGCTGGCCGACATTCTCGCCGCCGACCAGTGGGCCAGGGCTGAGGCCACCAGCGTCAGCGAGGCGTTGGTCAAGGCCACCGTCGTTTCCCTGGGGTAAGGAGAGCACCGTGGAGCTGCTGATTGTACTGGGGGCGATCGTGATCGCCATCGTGATTTTGGGCTGGGTATTTAAGCTGATCAAAAACACCCTTCAAACGGTGCTGCTGGTGGCTTTTTTGCTGCTGGCCTTATATTTCCTGTTTGG
>JAIXUR010000400.1 GCA_027483425.1 Cyanobacteriota bacterium
CTGGGTCCAGTGGTAGTAGTCGGGGGCACAAGTGGCCACCTCCCGCTCCCAATCATAGGAGAGGCCCAGCTCCTGTAGCTGTGCCCGCATCTGGTCGATATTCTGGTGCGTCCACTGGGCCGGGTGAATGCCGCGATCGATGGCCGCATTTTCCGCCGGTAGGCCAAAGGCATCCCAGCCCATGGGGTGCAGCACCCGATAGCCCTGCATGCGCCGCACCCGCGCCACCACGTCGGTAATGGTGTAGTTGCGCACGTGGCCCATGTGCAGGTTCCCCGACGGGTAGGGAAACATCGACAGGGCGTAGAACTTGGGCTGGTCGGGGTTTTCCACCGCCTGGTCGAGCTTTTGCTCGGCCCAAGCCTGCTGCCACTTTGTCTCGATGTCTGCGGGGATATATTTGGACTCCACGTCCCTGACTCCTAATGCTGCACGGGTGCGTTGTCCCCCATCATAGCGATGAGTGGCGGCAGGGAGGCAAGTAGGGGCAGACCCGTGTGTCTGCCCTGTATTACAGGGTGGGTGGGTCTGACCTGTATCAAAATTCAAAATTCAAAGTTCAAAATGTCCCCGTCCGCCTTTTCTCACCACCTTCTAGGCGGCTACTTCATCAGCAAAGCTGGCCCGGCGCTTAAACACAAACGGCCCGGCCAGGGCCCCCCATAGATGCTCGTGGGTCTCGGGGTCTCGGCCCCGATCCCAGCTGATGAACTGATCGGCGTCGATTTCAAACTCGCTGTCTAGGTAGGTGAGCTGGCCGTTGCGGGTTACCATGCAGGCCTTGCCAGGTTCGACGGCCCCCCTAAAGCTGTGGCCAGTCCAGTGGACGATCATGTCGCAGCCGGGGGTTCTTTCAAAGTGATCAGTGGTCAGCTGGGCAAGCTGCTCCAGATCGCGAGACGCGCCGTAGAAGGTTTCAGCCTGCTTGAGGGTGTAGTTCTCAATCAGAATATGGTCGCCCTGGGCGCTGAGCCGCATGCCTCGAGCGCGGTAGGGCTGATTGAGCTCAAAGTCGTAGGCCTGTTCAATGTAGAACCCCAAGCCACCGAGGGTTTCGGTGGGCAGAGGGCGCATGCACACGCGGATGTGGGCAAACAGGGGCGGGTTGTCGAAGGCCTGCTGCTGATTGCTGAAGTCTGCCGCCATCCAGCGGGCTAGGGTGTGAATATCGGTAGCGTGGGTCATGGATGGGCTCAGAAATCATCGTGGTAAGGTTGACCCTAGTTTACAGGGTCAACGGTACTGGCCGACACGCCATGAAAAAGCTTCATTTGGCCCTTTCTACCGATGATATTGCGGCATCCGTGGTCGATTATTCTGGGCGGTTGGGATGTGAGCCGGAGGTGGTGATCGAGGGGGCCTACGCCCTGTGGCGAACGGCTACGCTGAATCTGTCCCTGCGTCAGGTGACTGGGGTTGCACCGGGGCAGTTGCGTCACCTGGGCTGGGAAGATGATCAGGCCGAGGCGTTTACGGCAACCGTGGATGTCAACGGCATTACCTGGGAGCACTTTGCAGCCCACCACCAGGCCGATGAAATTAAGGCCGCTTGGCCGGGGACACCTGATCAAGCTAGGGTGAGTGACTGAATAGACCTTTGCTAGGGAATTGCCATGGCGGCCAGTTCTACCGTCGAGACCTACCACCTGCATGTTGAGTTAAGCGACAGCGACCCAGCGATCTGGCGGCGGGTCTGCGTTCAGAGTGATACCTCTCTGGCCGATCTCCACCGGGTGCTGGCGGCGGTGATGGGGTGGTCAGGGGAGGCCGATTATGTGTTTAAGGTGCCGAGCCAGATTCTGGCCGATGGGGAGGCACCAAGGTCGGAGATCGGCCCCAAAGGGCCAATACTCTCTAGCCTGCTCACCCAGATCGAGAGTAGTTTTCTCTACACCTATAGCCCTGCCCAGGGCTGGCTGCACAAAGTCACCCTAGAGAACATTGGCCCCACAGAAGACCCAGTCCCCCACTGCATCGCCGGAGAGCGCCGCTGTCCGCTGGAATTCTGTAACGGCATATGGGACTACATTGACCTGCTCGATCGCCTAGAGGACAGCAGCGAACCCGATGGGGATGAACTCTGGCAGAGGATCGGCTACGACTTTGACGCCGAAGCGTTTGATCGGGCGATCGCCAACCAGCGCCTCCAGGGGTTAGGTAGATCTATCCTTGCCTAGGCCATCCGGGAGTTCACTCCCCCATAGTCTTCCGTTAGTCGCCGTTAGAGGACTTGAGCCCAAGCAAAGGACTAAAAGTCCTTTGCTTGGGCTCAACGACCCATCACATCCTTAATATCTCCCACCAGCTCATCGATCGCCTCGGTCGTCGTATTCCACGCGCACATCAGCCGCACGCCACCGCTGCCGATGAAGGTGTAGAACGCCCAGCCTCGGCGGTGCAGGTCGTCAATCAAGGCTGGGGGCATCTCCACAAACACCCCGTTGACCTGGCGGGGAAAGAGGATTTCTAGCCCAGGAATGGATCGCAGTTGTTGTTCTAGATAAGTGGCCATGCGGTTGGCATGGGCGGCGTTGCGCAGCCAGGCCCCGGTCTCTAGCAGCCCCAGCCACGGAGCCGAGATAAACCGCATTTTTGAGGCCAGCTGGCCCGCCTGTTTGCAGCGGTAGGCAAAGTCTTCCGCCAGGGTGCGATCGAAGAACAGAATGGCCTCC
>JAIXUR010000160.1 GCA_027483425.1 Cyanobacteriota bacterium
CCGTGGCGATGGATGACCAACTGGCCCAGGTGGTACCCCAATGGCTGGCGGCTGGCTATGAAATTTTGATCACGGCGGATCATGGCATGAATGCCGATGGTCAACACGGAGGTTCTTCGCCGGCGGAACGGGAGGTACCCCTGTTTTGCCTCAGTAGCCACTTTGAGCCGGGGACCTACGTTGAGGGTTTGTCACAGCTGGCGATCGCCCCCCTGCTCTGCCAACTCCTGTCCCTCCCTGTAGCGGAAGCCATGCGCTCCATTGTGGTGCCCGGGTTTCGGGGTACACCCACCCTCGTTCACACCTGATCCTACGCCGATGAATTGGGGTCAGCGGGTTGGTTTCGGCCAGCTGTTGGCGCGGATATTTTGGGCCGCCAATTCTACGGTTTCGGCAATGCGGCGATCGCGCGTTTCAGCCCGCTTGGCGCTGGCGATCCACTCCAAAATACCGCGCTTGGCCGAGCGCGGAAAGGCCTCGAAATTAGCTAAGGCGGTCTCATTCTCGGCCAGGGCCGCCGCCAGATCGGGAGGAATCTCGAGCCGTTCAATGGCGTCAAGGCTTGCCCAGGAGCCATCTTGCTTGGCGACCTCAATTTTGGCCAGACCGGGGGGCATCAGTTGCCCGGCCTCGATCAGGGTGGCTATGCGTTGCTTATTGAGGGCAGACCAGCCGGTGCCGGGTTTGCGGGGGGCAAACCACAGCATGGTGCGGGCGTCGTCCAGCTTGTTGGGCTTGCTGTCGATCCAGCCAAAGCAGAGGGCTTCTTCGACGGTGTCGTTGTAGGAGACGTAGGGTCGGTGGGGGTGTTTTTTGTAGGTGATCAGCCAGATTCCCTCGGTGCGGCCATGGTTGGCGGCTAGCCAGGCTCGCCACTCGGCCCGACTCTCGACTTGGAGGGAATTTTCTGGGGGTTGAGCGGCCATGGGGGCTTACGAATGGAGGAGGCGATCCCGAGACTTACCAGGGTTGTCGGGTAGCGGCTACGGGCAGGGGCAGGGGGGTAATGGTTGGCGGCAGGAGGGAAGACGTGGGTCTGGTGGGGGGGTGGGGGCTGGGATAGGGGTGGCTAGGATTGACCCACGCTACGGAGGCGGTGGCCGAGTTGGCGAATGGTTTGGGCTAAATCTAGGTCGCACTTGAGTAGCTTATCAATCTTGGTGCAGCTGTAGAGCACGGTGGTGTGGTCTTTGCCGCCAAAGGCATCGCCAATTTTGGGCAGGCTCAGATCGGTATGGTGGCGCATCAGGTACATGCCCACCTGGCGGGCCTGGCTAATTTCACGGCGCCGCGAGGCCCCCTTTAGATCGTCCACCGAGACGCCAAACTGTTCGGCCACCGCCGCGATCACCGCGCTGGGAGAGGCCTCAATTTTGTGGGTAGAGGGGTTGAGTACCGTCATCAGGTGTTCCACGGTCATGGGCAGACCGGAGATGGAGGTGTAGGCGATCGCCCGAATCAACGCCCCCTCCAGCTCACGAATGTTGGAGGTGTAGTTGGCAGCAATATATTCAATGGCCTCCCGTGGCAGCTGCACCTGCTCGTACTCCGCCTTCTTTTGCAGAATGGCAATGCGAGTTTCGTAGTCGGGGGGCTGAATATCGGCGATCAGCCCCATGGAAAACCGTGAAATCAGTCGGTCTTGCAGGCGCATAATTTGGTTCGGGGGGCGATCGGAGGCCAGCACAATCTGCTTGCCGGCCTCGTGGAGGGTATTAAAGGTGTGGAAGAACTCCTCCTGGGTGTATTCTTTGCCCTCAATGAACTGAATGTCATCCACCAGCAAAATATCCACATCCCGGTAGTGGGAGCGAAAATGCTGCATGCTGTCCCGGCGGATGGCCGTAATCAAGTCGTTGGTAAACTGCTCCGTCGACACATAGGCGACTCGGGCTCGGGGGGCAATCTCTTGGCGGTAGTGGCCGATGGACTGCATCAGGTGGGTCTTGCCCAGACCGACGCCGCCACACAAAAACAGCGGGTTAAACTCGCGCCCCGGCGACTCGGCCACGGCCAGGGAGGCGGCGTGGGCCATGCGGTTGTTGGCTCCAACCACAAAGCGCGAAAACACCGACTTGGGGTTGAGGTCGTTGTAGTCTTCCCGAACCGGGCCAGGGGCATCTACGGCTGGGGGGCGGGTTGGCAGCGGTGGGGCTGGGGCCCGACTGGGCCAATTGACCTCGGACATGGGCAGTAGCGCGGCCGAGGCATGATCTCCTTCGGGTACCACGGTGACCTGCAGCTCCACGGACTTACCCAAAATCGTGTTGACGACCTGGGTAATGGTGCTCGCGTAGTGCTTTTGCACCCAGTTGCGGGCAAAGGGGTTGGGGGTTGAAATCACCAGGGCGCGATCGGTTAGCGTCTGGGCCTGAGCGGGCTTAATCCAGGTCTCAAAGGTCGGGCGGCTCAGCTCCACCTGAAGCTGGCTTAACACCTCTTTCCACAACCGATCCAGGGCCTGATCCACGGTTTACCTCTTAAACAAAGCTGCCCAAGGGCAGACGCATAACACAAACGAGTTAGAACAGGGCGAGTTAGACAGGGATCACTCCCCCCACCGACAGTAGGCTGGGGCCAAATCTGAAGTACCGCAGGAAACACAGACCTGCCAATCACTCTGTCCTGCCTGGCCGTCTCGGCTGGACAGAACGGAGCGACGTATCTTTGGGGATCTCTAGGGTACTAGATATGTAGCCAAAAAATGTCCTCTACCCTACATCTAGCGTTTTGATGGGAAGCGGATCCCCTAGGTGATAGTCAGTGCAGAGGGTAGAGATAACCTGTTGGTCTATTGAAGCACAGGATTCTAGTCCTTGGGGGCGATCTATAAAATAGCTACGATGATTGGCGAGAGGTAGTGGGCCAGACCCGATAGACTGCCGTCCCGCCAGTCTATGATTTGCCTGAAGACTTGCCCGGAGCGCCCATGACCTCGACCTTTCCAGACCCCAGTCAACGCCCAGTCCTGACCCTTGGTCATCCCATCCTGCGCCAGGTCGCCCAGCCCGTGGAGCAGGTGAATGATCCGGCCCTGCAACACCTGATTGATCAACTGTTGACCACGGTGCGGTTGGCCCATGGCGTGGGCATTGCCGCCCCCCAGGTGGGTACCCCCCTCAGGGTGCTAGTGGTGGCCTCACGGCCCAACCTGCGCTACCCCCACGCGCCCACCATGGCCCCCACCGTGCTGATTAACCCTAGCCTGGTGGCCGCCAGCGACGACCTGGAACTGGGCTGGGAGGGCTGCCTGAGCGTGCCGGGGGTGCGGGGTCGAGTGCCACGTCACCGGGAGATTGAAGTGGCCTATTTAGATCGCCAGGGTCAGCCCCAGCGCCGGGTGTGGGAGGGGTTTGTGGCCCGCATCTTTCAGCATGAGGCCGACCACCTGGAGGGGATCCTGTTTACCGATCGCATCCAGTCAGAAACGGATCTACTCTCTGAGGACGCCTATCAGGCCCTGGACATGGCGGCCTTAGGGGGTGGTTGAAAAGAGGGTGGTTGAACAGGGCAACCCTTTCTCCAGGATTAATTCCTCACCGAACTGTATTTCACAATGCAACGGCGATCGCTCGTTTCTGAAAAATAACCAACAGAACCAGGGAGATCCCCCCTGGTTCCATTACCCTGGTGGCAGCAATACCCTGAACCGGTGTTCTGGCCTAGCTAAGGCCAAAGGAGGCAGCTTGAGTTCTCACCCCCAGCCCCACATCGTCCACCTCGACATGCTGGACACGGATTACGCCAAAATGGCGGCGGGGGAGCCTATCCCCGACCACAAACAGCAGCGGCTTTCTGGGGACAACTATGACTTCACCCGCCTGGGTAAACATATTGCCCGCTACCGCTACGGCGGGCTGGATCAGCAGGGCCAAGACGATATTCTCTGCACCCTAGGCACCACCGCTGGGCTGTTTACCCTGGCCGATACCGAAGCTATGAACGATCGCCTGCGCTATACGGGTCGCTTTTACCTCACCCCCAGCGAACGCCAGCAGGTGATCAACTGGCTCATCGATGAGTTGGGCATTGACCTGGAGGCAGCATTAGGTGGCTAGGATTTGAGCTCTCTGTCGTCCTAGACCTGATAACGTCACAACGGCCTGCTCCATAGATTTTTCTCTGGCTAGGGAATAGATCGCGTCCGAGTCTCGATGTCTCAATGTAAATGAGTGTTGCAATCGGGTTACATCCCCCCAGGGCAGGCCGAAATGCCTGAAATGCCGTGATACGATTCACTCGTAGCTTTTCGCGATGTGGGAGTAAGTACTTGGTACTTCGGGTAGCAGTAGTAGGATCAGGTCCGGCAGGCTCCTCAGCAGCTGAGACTTTAGTTAAAGCTGGCATTGAAACCTATTTATTTGAGCGCAAGCTCGACAACGCCAAACCCTGCGGCGGGGCCATTCCCCTGTGTATGGTGGAAGAGTTTGATTTGCCGCCGAATATCATCGATCGCCGCGTGCGGAAGATGAAAATGATCTCCCCATCCAACGTTGAGGTCAACATTGGCCACACCCTCAAGGACGACGAGTACATCGGCATGTGCCGCCGCGAGGTGATGGATGGCTTTTTGCGCGATCGCGCTGCCATGCACGGGGCCAAGCTGATCAACGGCACCGTTCACACCCTCGATATTCCGACCTCTGAGGGCGGACCCTACACCCTCCACTACACCGCCCATACCGAAGAGGGGCTGGTGGGCGAAAATAAATCCCTCCAGGTGGATCTGGTGATTGGGGCCGACGGGGCCAACTCACGGGTTGCCAAGGCCATCAAGGCCGGGGATTACAACTATGCGATCGCCTTCCAAGAGCGCATTCGCCTGCCCGACGACAAAATGGCCTACTACGAAGACCTGGCCGAAATGTACGTGGGCAACGATGTCTCCCCCGACTTCTATGCCTGGGTGTTCCCTAAGTACGACCACGTCGCCGTAGGCACTGGCACCATGCGGGTCAACCAGGCCAAGATCAAGCAGCTCCAGGCGGGCATTCGAGCCCGCGCGGCCAAGCGCCTTGAGGGCGGCGAAATCATCAAGGTCGAAGCCCACCCCATTCCCGAGCACCCCAGACCCCGCCGGGTCGTGGGTCGGGTGGCCCTGGTCGGCGATGCAGCAGGCACCGTCACCAAGTCCTCCGGTGAAGGCATCTACTTTGCGGCCAAGTCGGCCCGGATGTGCGCCGAGACCATTGTGGAGTTTTCCAACGGTGGCCAGCGCATCCCCACGGAGGCGGATCTCAAGGTCTACCTAAAGCGGTGGGATAAGCAGTACGGCGTAACCTATAAAGTACTCGACCTGCTGCAAACGGTGTTCTACCGTTCTGACGCCACCCGCGAAGCCTTTGTCGAGATGTGCTCCGACATCGACGTACAGAAGCTGACCTTCGACAGCTACCTCTACAAAACCGTGGTGCCTGCCAACCCCCTGGTGCAGATGAAAATCACCGCCAAAACGGTGGGTAGCCTGATTCGCGGCCATGCCTTGGCTCCGACCCGCAGCTGGTAGCTGTGGGATCGTTCAGTTCTTTTCTGAACCCCTAAAAGCTAGCTTTGACAGCGTTCTGTCAAAGCTAGCTTTTTATTGTTTTGCTGTGCTATCTCTGTCTAGCCAACTCTCGTTTTGAGCCGATCAAACATAACGTCCTGGTCAGAGCAATGCAGCCAAACCGTCAGCGACTTGAAGCCGAGAATTTTTTAAGGCTTGGTGCCCAGCAGATTGAGGACGGCCAATTTCAGGTGGCCTTCAGTGTCTTACACTCCGCGCTTCACCTGTATCTACAACTGGCAGATCGTCGAGGTGAAGCCGAGGTAACCCTGAATATAGGTATCTGCTGTCACCATATGAATTTTCCCCAGGAAGCGAATACATGCTACCGAACAGCGCTGCACATTGCTCATTTACTGAATGATCCTGCCTTGGAGGCGAGTTTCAGACAAACGATCGCACCCCCCAGCCAGCCCCATGACCTTTGACCAAGCCGTCTTCGATCTTCGCTGCGAGTGGGGCCAGCCGGGCATCGATCAGCTATCCCCGATTAGCGATGTTGTCATTGTGGTGGATGTTCTCTCGTTTTCGACCTGCGTGGATATTGCCACCAGTCGAGGGGCGATCGTCTATCCCTACCGCTGGCGAGACGAGTCAGCCCAGATCTACGCCCAGTCAATGGGGGCGGTGCTGGCGGGCAATCGCGGCAGTAGCCAATATTCCCTATCCCCGACCTCCTTGCAATTCCTTGATGCCAGCGTGCGGTTGGTACTGCCCTCCCCCAACGGATCTACCCTCAGCCTGACTTCCAAGGCCCCTTGTACCCTGGCCGGGTGCCTCAGAAATAGTCGCGCCGTAGCGGCGGCGGCTCAGAGCTACGGTCAGCGTATCGCCGTGGTGCCAGCCGGAGAAAAGTGGCCCGACGGCAGCCTGCGTCCGGCCTTTGAAGATTTAGTTGGGGCTGGGGCCATCCTCAGCTATTTGGAGGGACGCCTATCGCCAGAAGCCCAGGCTGCGGTAGCGGTTTTTCAATCTGCCCAGGCTCAGCTAGAGTCCCTCATCCAGAACTGTTGCTCGGGCCGAGAGCTCCGTGAGCGTGACTTTGACCCCGATGTGGCCCTGGCCGCCGCCCTGAATGTGAGCGATCGCGTCCCCACCCTGATCAAGGGGGCCTACACAGACCAAAAGCCTCCGCATATCTAGAAAATCTGAGGGCCTCTCCTACTGAAGCCAATTCTGGCCACAAAAACACCCACGTTTTTTGCGACTTCCCAAGGGCGCAAGCTCTGCGCCCCTACCGGAGGGTATTTTCTT
The DNA here is from genome assembly GCA_027483425.1 of Cyanobacteriota bacterium. GTDB lineage: Bacteria > Cyanobacteriota > Cyanobacteriia > Phormidesmidales > Phormidesmidaceae > Nodosilinea. Next base: position 6,800 of record JAIXUR010000160.1, read on the forward strand.
GACCAGAAATCTCCTCAATCATCATCGATCAACTCAATCGGTGACGCTTTTGCAGGGCGTCTAGCATCTGCTGTTTCACGGCCTCGGCCCAGAGGCTAAAGTCTTCTTGGTTTTCCAGAGCATTACGGGCCAGGGTAGATAGCGTAGCGGTAGACTGCGGTGAGGTTAAGGAGGCCATGGCTAGTCGTGGAGGTGTTCTACCTCTGATATAGCAAATCTCCACCGCATCCAGCCAGGCGAGTATGCGTCCGCTGCATCGTCTGGGTTAAGGCTTGCATAGGAGCCTGGCCGCTAGTTGGTCTTCTGACGTTTTTCGGCCTCTTCAAGGGCCATGACCTTATTGGCAGCGTAGGTTTGTACGCGATCCTTGGCAATGGGGTAGCGGTCATCCTCGGGGGGCAC
>JAIXUR010000091.1 GCA_027483425.1 Cyanobacteriota bacterium
CACAGGGGCCAGCTTGACATGCTCAATCGCCCTAGGGTAGGCGGTTCTGCCGCTCAGCACCCACCTTTTCCCGGAAACCTCCGATAGGGTATAACATGCTAAGCATAGGCATGGGTATTAAAATCTGGCTAACCGGTTCAAGCCGTTGTTTGACAAGGGCACCCCTTGGCACCATTAGCCGCTGGATTACCCTAGGCCCGCTGAGATCTGACCCTTGACCCTGTGCTATCTTGCTTGCGCGATTTTTGTTCTCGCAATTTTATCGCTCAACTTGTCCTCAGTCTTGTCGAATAACCTCTAGCATCAGCATGGATCGTCACTTGCTTCATTACTGGATCGGCCGCGATCGTCGGCTGGCTACTAGCCTGACCCGGCCCGCCTGGGCTCCAGTTAGCGATGTCATACTCCTTGAACCTCAGCTCCAGCGGTATGCCTGTCTGTTCTTTAGCCCTGGTTCCATAACTCCCTTTGTCTGCTAGCTATCCTCTGCCACCGCGGTCTAGTTCAGGGGGTGGCCCGCCAAGCCCCCTGACCGTTCCGGCTGAGACAAAAGCACCCCATGCTCAATTGCCCCTACGCTGGCTGACCGCCGACGTGCTGTTTCACTACCAGCGCTGTAATCGGCGGGCCTTTTTAGATTTGTATGGCGATCGCACCCAGCAAGCCCCTCCGTCTGACTACCTCCTGAAGCTCCGCCAAGATAGCCTAGCCCATCGGGAGCGGGTTCTGTCCGACTACTATCCCCTCTACCGACCCCAGTTTCCCAAGGGCGACTGGGCCGCCGGGGCTGAGGCCACCCTTGCCCTGATGGCCGAAGGGGTTGAGGCCATTCAGCAGGGAGTCCTAGTGGCCGACTCTACCGTGACCGGGGTGCAGTTGGTCAGCCAGCCTGATCTGCTGATTAAACGGCCCGGCTGGTCCTGCTGGGGTGACTGGGTCTATCTGCCCATCGATATTAAGCTGGGCAAAAAGCCCAAGCTCGACTACCAGGTCGTCGCCACCTACCATGCCTACGTGCTGTCGCGGGTGCAGGGGGTCTGGCCCGAGGCCACCGGCCTCGCCCTGCGCGGCGGACAGATTTACACCATTGACCTGGCTCGCCTGGTGCCTAAGCTGCAAACAACCCTGAGCGATTGTCTGCGCGATCTGCGCTCCCTGACCCCACCAGAGCTGTTCATCTCCCACAGTCGCTGCGACCTCTGCCATTGGTTTAGCCATTGCTATGCCGAGGCCCAGGAGACTCGCCACCTGTCGCTACTCCCCGGTGTTACCCCGGCCCGCTATGAGTTCCTCAAGCAGCACCGCCTGACCACCGTAGCGGCCCTAGCCCAGGCCAGCCCAGCCCACCTCACGCCTCTGCCGGGCTTTGGCGAACAGGTCGCCGAAAAGCTGGTGCACCAGGCCCAGGCCCTGATCGACAATCGTGCTATTCCCCGCAGTGCCCCCCATGCGCCCCATGGCTTTCCCCTGTGGCCCGACGATCTACCCGAAGGTGAGATCGAGCTGTACTTCGACATTGAGGCCGCCCCGGACCAAAACCTGATTTACCTCCATGGGGTGCTGGTGGTCAATAACCGTACCGGAGAAACTCATTTCCATGCCCTGCTGGCCGAAAGCCAGCACCAAGAGCGCACCGCCTGGAACGATTTTCTCGACCTGGTGCACACCTACCCCTACGCCCCGGTGTACCATTTTTGCCCCTACGAAGCGCAGACGGTGCGCAAGCTCGGACAGCTTTACGGCACCCCCCACCGCCAGATTGAGGCGCTGCTCGATCGCTTCTTTGACGTGCATAAGTGCATTACCGATGGCGTTACGTTGCCCATCGAGAGCTATGCCCTCAAGCACATTGCCCGGTGGATGGGCTTTAACTGGCGTGACCCGGGGGCCAACGGAGCCCAGTCGATCTGCTGGTACAACGCCTGGGCCGAAACCGGCGATCGCACTTACCTAGACGCTATCCTGCGCTACAACGAAGACGACTGCCGTGCCACTTACCACATCAAAGACTGGCTGGTAAAGTTTGCCGAGCCCTACTGGGCCCGGCTGTATCAAACCACTGGCTAAATAACCCGTTATTTAGCCACCGGGCTGTGGGCCCCTAAAATTTCGGCTAGGCCAGGCACTGCCCCTGCTACATCGTCCTTAACCGACTGACGCAGCTTGGCGTAGGAAGACTTGACCAGGCCATTGTTACTTTTGGCAATGCGGCTATCGGTTACCCCTAGAATTACATCGGCGGCCTGTACCGGGTTTTGGCTCAGGTAGGCCACTGGGTCACCAGCCTGCATGCCCTCGGCCCACATCGGCTCAAGGGCGCCTACCACCTCCGGTAAAACGCGGCCAATGGCCCCCGGAATATAGCCAGCGCCGACTCCCTTCACCAGCCCATAGGTGGTTTTGAGGGCCATACCGCCAAAGCCGCCCTTAGCCGCCACCTGGCGATCGATCAGGCTGGCACAATCGTCCACTACGCTGGCTTTAACAGCCGGGTCACTGAGAAGCTCACTTAAACCCATAACAATTCCTGTATTAATAACAATTTCTGTACTGAAGCCAATCTTCCATGCCCTAATCTTCCATGCCCTAATCTTCCATGCCCTAATCTTCCATGATTCTGGCGCTCAATCAGTACTTCCAGCATAGATTCGAGGTTGCTTAACAGGTTTATAAACTTTGTCAGGGGGGAATTAACCGCTGAGACCGCTCTACCCCTAGTCCGCTACTCCAGGGTGGCTAGATTGACGACCCAGGTCTGCCCCTCTAGCTCAACGCGATCGCCCGTCACTAGCTTGCGTCCACGCCGGGTTTCCAGGCCACCATTGACGCTCACCTCGCCGTCTTGAATCATCAACTTGGCCTGCCCGCCCGTGGACACAGCCTGCATTTGCTTCAGAAATTGGTCAAGCTTGATGTAGTCGATACTAGGCATAGCGCTATGGGGGCAATATAGTTAAGGTAATCGCGGTAAAGGTAATCAAGTCGGGGTGAGCCAGATCGCGTCCCAGCTTTTGGCTGTGTCAGCTTCCTACGGCCTAAACTATCTGGCCAGCGTTATATTACTGGGGTCGTCAATCCACTCACACAGCTTGGCAGTCAGGGTACGGGCAGAGCAATAGAAAGTCTTCAACTCTAGGGCCCCGCTGGGCCCTTAAACTCGATCATAAGGTGTTACGTCACTGCGACTAGCGAAGGAGCACGATGTTGACCAACCGCCAACTCCTGCAAGAACTGAGAGAGAAGCAGCAACAGCTAGAGAATTTTCGCTGCGCGGCGGACAAGCCGCTCCAGAGCCTCTTAGACCGGCACGACTGGGGTATTGTTACCGGAGCTGGCCACGGTGGATTGCCCCTGCTCACGCTGCGTTTGAATCACCGCATTGCCCTCGATGACCCGTTTCTCCTTGCCCTGGCGGAACAGGCCGAGCAAACCTGGGGACCCATAGACTTTGCCCTCTTTTCGGGAGAGACTCACGACCCAGTGCGTGTTTTAAGCCGCACCCTGCTCGATCAGCGCTGGCGTTGGCGGCAGTCGAGCCGCTAGGCGATCGGGCTCACACTAAATCTTGTCTGTATAGCTCCGATGGGTAGAGGTATTACACGGCAACGCCCCTACCCATTGGTTGTGAACCGGGGCTGTGTAAGTTGGATTCAGATTCTCTCCGGCTTTTCAAACCCCCTGTAAGTTCAATAACTTAGCTTTAGAGCGTTAACCGGTACCTCCTCCCAGGATCCAACGGTGCGCATTTGGGCGACCCAGCCCGCTGTTTTCTGTTCGTCGGTGAGGTTTTCTAAAAACGACTGATGGCACGCCAGGGCCTGAGCTTCGTCGCTGCAAGCAATGCAGGAATAGATAATTCCGGACGGATCAATTTGCTCGTTGACCCAGATCATAGCGATCTATGCCTCTAGACAGTACCAGCCGACTCTAACACCTCTGGTAGCCTTGAGTTCAGGAGGGCGACATTTGCGGAGTGCCCACACTGAGCAGAGTTTGCCGTAGTTCAGCCATGGCCTGGAGCTGATAGTCGTTAATGTCCTGAAGCCTCGTGACGGCTCCAGCCAAACTATCCAATGATTGCCGAAGGCCCATCACACTCTCCTGGGCAGGGCTCAACAGCTCGTCACGAACCATCAGCTTACCGGCCAGACTAGCCAGATCGTACTGCTGTTGACGCAGTTGAGCCTCAAAGGACTCAACCTCTGATCGCTGAGCGGCCAGAGCGGCCTCAGCGGCCTCAACGCCTTGCTTAAGCTGGCCAATACCATCCTGAGCCCGCTTGATCTCGGCCTCAAGCGTTTGCATCGCTTCAGTGGTCTGTTGCCGTTGGGCATCCACAGAATTTAGGAGTGGTTCGAGGTTGACAAGATTGGCCGGAGTATCCTCCACCGATAGCCCTTGACGACGGCGCAGTACGGCCTGGTGCTGGCTCAGCACCTCTTCGCGTTCCAGCAGGTTGCGCCGCTGGCCAACTAGGGTTTCGTTGAGCATCTGATAACGGTCTTGCTCTTCTCCCAGCTCAGTTTCTAGCTGGAGCCGCGCAAACTCGTCGGCCTGTTCAATTTTGGCCTTGAGCTCGTTAAGCACCTGCAACTCCAGGGTCAATTCTTCTTCTTGGTCAGCCACAAAGGGCGACATTTTTGCCAAATCTTTTTCCAGGTCATTCACTATGGTCTGAAGCTGATCCAGCTCCATAGCCTCGAGGGCCGCCACATCAACTTTTTTGCTCAGCCTTACCTTGTCGGTGGTGTTGAGCAACGCATAGATTTGCTGGTGCAAACTGGTCTGAGCTTGCAGGGTAAGGGATAGGGCTTGCACCTGCTCTCGCTGGACTTGAATAGCCTGCTGCCGCAGCTTCAGATCCTCCCGCTTGGTTCCTAGGGCCGCTTCGGCCTGACGCCAATCGGCCCAGCGCTGCTCCAGTTGACTGACCTGCTGGTCGATCTCCTGCTGGCGCTGCTCGAGTCCCTGGCGCTGGTTTTCGAGGGCCTGCTGATAATCACCCAGCAGGCTTTGGTGATAGTTCAGGCCATCATTGGCGTGGGTGAGGGGATCGCGCAGTGCTTCTATGGGCATCACCGCCTCGGTCAGGCGGTTAAGGGCCCCCTGCAGATTGGTCATCTGGGCCGGATCGAGGCCGGTACCAGGGTTCCCCTCAGCTCGCTGCTCGTCCAGGCGGCGCATTTCACCGTTGAGATGCGCCCAGGCCCCCTCTAGATCCTGATTTTTGCGGGTCAGGCCTTCCCGCTGCTCCTCAAGGCTTTTGCGTAGCTGATCCAGCTCTCGGCGCTGGGCATCGAGCTGCTCGAGGTCAGCTTCAGCTTGCTCGACCTGCTCTTGGCGAGCCTCGAGATCTAACTCACGACGATTCAGTTCCTGGCTTTGAAAGGTAAGGGACTGTTTCCACTGCTCAATCTCTTCTTCCTGAGTCTTAGATTTTTTGCTGAGGTTGGAGAAATTTTGCAAAATACTGGTGAGGGTGCGCCCAGCTTCATAATGGCGCTGTACCTGGCGATTGCCGCTGACCTCTACCATCACCAAAGCCCCGGCATTATAAGAGGCGTCGTCTGGGGCAACAAGGGTCTCATCTCCAGTGACGGCACCCCAGCTATATTCGCTGCGCTGGCAGGCGAGCAGCTTAAACTCGGGCTTGCCGCTGCTGATAAATCCGGTCTTTTTTTGGACTTCTGCTAGATACAGCACGCTGGTGATCCTCGTGGCTTAGAAGGTCAACTCTGGGGAAATTGATCAATACGACAAAGTGCGTTGGACATAAATTTCCCCAGGGAAATAAATGTTTTTAGAGACGACTTGCTGAACAACTTAAGCCAGTGGGGCCGGGATCAAGGTGTTCAGACTTACAGATTAGGTATGACAGTAAATGCATAGGCTGACTTTATAGATGCACGCACCCAACGGTTCGATGACCCGGTTGATGACTCAATGGCTGCCCAGATCTTACCCTCGGGAGTAAGCCTACGCTCTCATCTATCAACCTTTCTGGGCCTCAGCCCAGTACTTTAGACCTCTGCTCCTAGTAGAATGCCCGATAAACCCGACCACCAACCTATAAATTAGGGCAGGGGCGGATCCTGAGGGCAACCGCTGACCTGATTTACCTGCCATAGACCGTAACAGGGATAGCAACCGTCGAAGGCCTCAATTATATTTCAGGATCCATAGTCCTTAAAGCACCAGTGCTATTGCCAAAGCTACTTGGGATCTTAGCTAATTTTGGCTTGAAGAACTGCAATTCTAGTTTATACCCCTAATCTGACCGGGCCTAGGAGCTGAGGTTAGGCTAAATGCAGAGCTGGGCAGGTAGCTGAGAATACAGGATGCTGACAACGCCAAAAACTGGGGTGCTGTTTGGCTTGCCATCGCTACTCCAGGGGTGTGCTTGTCTTCAGTCTGTTCCAACCAAAGTGGCAAGGGCTATAATCTACGCTTCTTGAGCATCTCCGTAGTCGAGCCGCAGGTCATGACCCTAGGGCTGGGAGATCCTGAGGAGCACGCCCTATACTGAATACATATTTAAGGGGTTGCGGTCTCCAAGTGTTCCATCTCCAGCCTTCTAGGGACGTAGCCAACCCAGGGCAGCCGCCAGGCCTACCGAACTAAACGTGTGACGGGGCGCTGGTTGGGGCATGCTGAGTATAGCTCCGCTTTTGCCACTGGAATGGTCATTCAGGTACTGTTCCCATCCTTGGGTTGCCGCATGCAGGGTTATTTGTCCGAAATTGATATTCGCAGCATTTTGCAGCTCATCGAACTGGGGCAGCGCACTGGCGAACTGTATCTGGAAAGCTATGGCAGTAATAGCCATCAGCCCCTAGGCCAGCCCCTCGATGGGGCTGTTATCAATCCGCCTTCATGGCTAGTGTTTGTGGCCAATGGGCAGTTGGTCTACGCAGGCACTACCGACAATCAGCTCGATCGCTTGCGCGATCACCTACACCGCTACGGCATTGACCAGGCATTATCTGATCCCAGCATCACAGCTGCGATCGCGGCCGTTAACTCCCTCGAGTACGGCACCCTGTGGGCTTTACTCGAACAGCACCTGCTCACCCCTGACCAGGGTCGGGCTATTCTCAGCCACATGGTGCATGAGACCCTGTTTGACCTGCTGAGTCTGCACCACGGTGCCTTCGTATTTAAGCTCAGCTCGGCCCTCAGCCCTCAGCTGATGACTCACACCATTAGCGACTTAGTAGCGGGGCTAACCCAACAAATTCAAGCCTGGCACCAGCTGCACCCCCACCTACAATCCCCCGATCAGTGCCCCGTCTTACTGGATCCAGAGGCTTTTCGTGCTGGCGTGTCTGACCAGGTCTACCAGCGCATGGTCGCCTGGATGGACGGACAAACTTCGATTCGGCGCATTGCCCGCTACCTCAGCCGAGACCTCCTGAGCGTTGCTCGCAGCCTAGTCCCCGCTATTCAGCAGGGGCAGATCAGTCTGTTGTATGGTGTCAGCGAGGCCAGCCCTGACCTCAATACCCAGCGCCCAGCGCCCGACCGACTGCCTCGCATTGTCTGTATCGACGACAGCCCCACGGTGCGCCAATCGGTGGAAAAAATTCTCGATGGCCAGGGCTATGAAGCCACCTCCATCGGCAACCCCCTAAAGGCCTTGGGGCTGCTGTTCCAGCTTCAGCCCAATTTAATTCTTTGTGACATTACTATGCCTGAGCTAGATGGCTACGAGTTGTGCGTCATGCTGAGGCACTCCACCGCCTTTCGTCAGACGCCAATTGTCATGCTCACGGGCAAAGACGGCTTTTTAGATCGGGTGAAGGCAAGAATGGTGGGGGCCACTGATTATCTCACGAAGCCCTTTGGCTCTAGCGAATTGCTGGCCCTAGTAGAAAAATACATTGGCCCTGGTGATTGCAATCGCCCGCGGCCCGATAAGCTGTTGGATGAAGCGATCGAAGACGAGTTTGACATGGACTTCCGCGAAGCCCCGGTTGCTCAGTAGCATTGTCCTGCTCCCAGGGGCTAGGTGCTCTAGGTGTCGTGATTGAGCCGTATCCGGACAAGGTATGGGCTGGACACTCTACGATGATGTTTGAACAGGGTATCCCCTGGTGCGATGGGCTCTAGGGTTACCGTCAATGCCCTGGAGTATGAGCCACCTTGACCTGCTTTCGATCCATAGGGGTCGATTCTCTAAGGCTTTTCAAATACCCTCTAGGCATGGTTGGGGTTTTTCTTGCATCACTTTCGATAAGATTCGCCATAATTTGAACAACGTAGCTGAATTAATTTATCTAAGCTGGCAATAGTAAGCTAGCGTTTGAGGGTACTTTAACGTTAGGGCCATCGGATCCTAAGCTGTCGCGTCTGTCTTGCAATATAGACAGTGCAGGCCTTAATCCCTGGCCATGGCTGATCACACAGCACCAGCTGTCGATTGATACATGACCATTTAGTGGGCCTTTTTTAAGGCAACCTATGAGTACAGTTCTGGTGGTGGAAGATAGTGTTCCTCAGCGAGAGATGATTACCGAGCTACTGCGGGGCATTGGGCTTAGTGTGACCGTCGCCAGCGACGGATTGGAGGCACTCGAGCAAATTCAGAGCCAGCGCCCCGATATGGTTGTGCTCGACATTGTCATGCCTCGCATGAACGGCTATGAGCTCTGTCGTCGGATTAAAGCCGACCCATCTACTCAAAATATGCCGGTGGTGATGTGTTCCTCTAAGGGAGAAGAATTTGATCGCTACTGGGGCATGAAACAGGGGGCAGACGCGTACATCGCAAAACCGTTTCAACCCACTGAGCTAGTGGGCACGGTCAAGCAGCTACTCAGGGGATAATTTAATCAATAGGGCTATGGTAGGCAATCCTGACTTTTTAACCCAAACGGGGCAAGATCAAGATCCAGAGCTCCAAGAGCTGGAAACACCCGATGGCGAGCTTTTTTTACGCTTTTTTGTCACTCCCGAGGACGAATTTGCCCTGCCCGCCACTGGCATTCGTCGCATCATTGAGCAGCCCCCCGATCGCATCACCCCCATACCCAACGTATCGCATCTGTTGCTGGGTACCCTCAACGAACAGGGGCGGGTGGTATGGGTGGCCGATTTAGGTCAATTTTTGGGCTATGCCTCTATTCTCAATACCGATCGCCCGGAGATTTCGGTCATTGCCATTGAAGATCAAGGAACTATGTTAGGCTTGGCCGTTAACCGAATTGTGGGCACTCGTTGGCTCAATCCCGACAAAACTCGGGCGTCGGATACAAGCCCAGACACCATGGCTCCGTTTTTGCGCGGGGAATGGGTCATTGACCCCGAAGAGAATAAGACGCTTAGGCTACTCGACCACGTCGCCGTTATCCGCTCGGCCCGCTGGGCCACCTAGGGCATCGCCCATCCTCATTCCCCCTTAGGACACTTGCACCGGCAGGAGAAGACCATGGCTTCAGGCATCGATTACTCTCAAGCCTACCAAAAGGCAGAAAAAGCCTACGTCCAGGGCAGCTACCCGGAGGCAGCGGCGGTTATTGATCAGCTGGCGGTCGATTACCCCGACGACCCCAGCGTACTGCTACTGCGGGGTCATATTTATTGCTATGGGCTGCAGCGATATGACGTGGCCGCCGCCCAGTACAACGCGGTGCTGAGCCTGACCTCCGAGCCAGAGTATGTTGACTACGCCAGTAACGGCCTAGACTACGCCAACCAGGTTGCCTCTGGGCAGGCCGTAGACTATGAGGCCGATGCGGGAGACACCTTTTTTGACGCCGATGCCTCCCCGTCCTTGGGGCTGGATGGCGGTGCCGGCACCGCCGGTGCGGCTGATTTAGCTGGCAGCGAGCTCGATCTGGGGGAATTCGACCTGGAGGAATTTGACCTGGGGCATGAGATCCCCGTCTCCAGGGGAGGTAGTCAGCAGCAAAGCGGTGCCCTGGCTGCCCCCTTTGCCACCGACCCTGAGGATCCCTTTGCGTTTGCCCCTGGGGTTCTGGAAGAGGCTGACTTTGGGGCCGACTCGATGATGGTTAGTAGCTGGGCCGAAGATCCAGACGGGCTAGGGGAGATGTCCTTTGATAACGACAGTTCCCTCGATTCCCTAGAGGTCGACGAGAACGATGATCCCTTTAGCATCGTTGACGACTACGGCGATGAATCGGCCTACGGTGGGGGTGATTTGGCCAATCAAGGCTGGCCTCCCGCCGATGATGGCGGGGATGATATGACAGTGTTTGCCAATGAACCCGATTTGCTGCCCGATGATTTCGACACCGCCGGGGACGGGGCTGACCTTGGCTACGATTCCTTTGCTGACAATGGCTACAGTTCTAGCCTAGAGGATAGTTCTCAACCCAGCAGCAACGTTGATTTTCTGGACGAGTTTAGCGACTTTGACGATCTGGGTAATCTGCCTGACTTTGAACTGTCGGATAGTTCTGCCGGTTTTACCACGCCATCAGTCGGTAGTTCGGGGCTCAACTCTACCGATGACACCAGCGCCTTTGACGGTGGCACCTCGGCCTTTGACCTCAGCGATGTCGGTGATCAGGGTGTTGTTAGCGATGACGATATTTTCGGCATTGCTGGAGCGGCTGACAGCCTCCCCGTGTTTACCCAAGGAGATGGCAGCGGTGTAGAGGCGATCGCTGGTGAGCAGGACTGGCTGGGCTTTTTAGACAACGCGACCCTGCCCACTAAGGAACTGATTGTGGCCATTGCGGCCGGGGTGACCTCGGCGTTGGCCGTAGGGGTGATCAGCTTTGCGGCCTCTACCTTACAGCCTGGTCGCCCTATGCCCAAGGCGGTACATGCGGCCATGGCCTTGGCCGGTGGGGTAGCGGGGTTTGGCTCTACCCTAGCCGTAGGGCATTTAGCTCATCGCCAGGTGAGAAAAAGTGTTGACGATTTGCAAAAACAGTTGAATACGGTGATTCAGGGCAATTTATCGGCACGGGCCACGGTGTTCACCGAAGACGAGTTTGGCCATCTAGCTAGCAGCTTCAACAAAATGTCGCGGGTCATTTTAACGACCACCAGCGAGGCTCAGCGCAAAGCCCAGGAGCAGGAACAGGCCAAGGAAGACCTACAGCGTCAGGTGATTCGCCTGCTAGACGATGTGGAAGGGGCGGCGCGGGGAGACCTAACTGTGCAGGCGGAGGTGACCGCCGACGTGCTGGGGGCGGTGGCCGACTCCTTTAACCTTACGATTCAAAACCTCCGGGAGATTGTGGAGCAGGTGAGTGTGGCGGCGCGCCAGGTGAGCAAAGGCTCTACCGAAAACGAGATTTTTGCCCGCGGTCTATCGGCAGACGCGCTGCGCCAGGCGGAGGAACTGGCGGTTACCCTCAACTCGGTACAGGTGATGACCGATTCGATTCAGCGGGTGGCAGAAAGTGCCCGTGAAGCGGAGGAGGTGGCTCGGAGCGCGTCCTCTACCGCTCTGAAGGGTGGTGAGTCGGTAGAACGCACCGTAGCCGGCATTCTCGAGATTCGCGAAACGGTGGCCGAAACCACCCGTAAAGTGAAGCGCCTAGCGGAATCGTCCCAAGAAATTTCGAAGATTGTAGCGTTGATTTCCCAGATTGCCTCTCGCACTAACCTGCTGGCCCTGAACGCCAGTATCGAGGCCGCTCGAGCGGGCGAGGCGGGCCGGGGCTTTGCTATTGTGGCCGACGAGGTGCGGCAATTAGCTGACCGAGCCGCCAAGGCATCTAAGGAAATTGAGCAGATCGTGCTGCAAATTCAAAGTGAGACCAGTGGCGTCATGATGGCCATGGAGGAGGGCACTCAGCAGGTGATTGAGGGTACTCGCTTGGCAGAGCAGGCGAAGCGATCGCTGGAAGACATTATTCAAGTATCCAACCGCATTGATGTGCTCGTGAGATCCATTACCGCAGACACGGTGGAACAAACCGAGACCTCCCGTGCTGTGGCCCAGGTGATGCAGTCGGTCGAACTAACGGCGCAGGAAACCTCCCAGGAGGCCCAACGGGTGTCGGGGTCGCTGCAAAACCTGGTGGGGGTTGCCCGCGACCTGCTCACCTCGGTGGAGCGCTTTAAGGTTAATAAGTCAGATAGCTAGGGGCCAGATGGTTTGGGTGCAGCCCAGGGTAACGGGAGTGAGCCGGTCACGGTAGGAAAGCATTCAGAGGGGATATCGACATGCTGCCTGAAGATCAAAAACGCATCTTGGGATACTTCATTGAAGAAGCCAAGGATCATCTCAACACCATTGAGCAGGGGTTGCTAAATCTAGCGGCCACCGTCGACGACCCCGAGATGATGAATGAGGTCTTTCGGGCGGCGCACTCGGTGAAGGGTGGAGCCGCCATGCTGGGCCTAGACAGCATTCAGCGTACCTCCCACCGCATGGAAGACTTTTTCAAGGTTATGAAAGAGTCGACGATGCAGCCCGATCGCGACCTAGAGAGCACACTGCTCCAAATATTTGATGGACTGCAAGAACAGCTGGAACAGTTGCAGAGTCCCTTTGGGCTGACGGACGATCAAGCCAAAGACATTATGGCCCAGCTGGAGCCCGTCTTTGTGCAGGCCGAGTCGCGTTTAGACGCCTTGGTCAGCCAGGCCCCGGCGGCCTCAGCCCCGTCTACCCCAGCCCCGCGTCGGGCAGCGGTAGCGGCAGCCACCCATCCTGAGAGCAGCGCCCTGCAATTGGTCTTTCGCAGCGATGTGCCGGCTCTACTGCGAGATATGTTGGCCACTTTCAAACGACCTGACAACCCCACCTCACGCCAGGAACTGGAGCGGCTTTGCCAGCGGCTGCACAGCATCGGTGAGCAGTTTGAGCTTAGCCGGTGGTGTGACCTAGCCGAGGTGGTCAGTCGGGCGATCGCGAGCCCCCACCAGACCTACCGCACTCTAGCTCCGGTGGTGATTAAGGATCTAAAACAGGCCCAAGACCTTGTTCTAGCTGGGGCTAACGGCCAGGTGGCCCCCTCGGCAGCCCTGCAAGCCCTGCTGCCTGCTGAGGTAGTCGAGGTAGGGCTAGGGCTGATGGGCGACGATGCTCACCTCGAGGCCCTGCTCACCGCAGCCCTGGACGATCCATTGGCAGAGCCGAATCTGGCCGATCTGTTTGCGGCCGCTGAGGCAGGCGAGGCCAACGATTTCGACCTGGTTCACACTGACAACTGGCTCGATCCGTTCGCTATCGCTGACAACGATGGCGACAACATCACCGATACGGGTCTGGAGTCGGTCTTTGGTCAACTGGACGAGCCCTTACCGACTGAACCCGCTCTCCCTCCAGGTAGCCGTGGGGGAGTCGGTCCGGTGGTCGGGACTGCCGAGCTCAACAGCCTGGCCGACTTGTTTGAAAACGACTCTGCTGGTCTAGCAGGCATATGGGAAGAGGAAGACTTGCCTGAGGTATCTCTGGCCAATCTTGGTCTGGACGAGGAAGATATCTCCAGCGATCTAGAGGCCGAATTTACCGATCTGCTGGATGCCAATGTCACGGCCAACGCCACTACCAGCGAGGGGACTAATCAAGCCCTTGACGATATGGCCAGCCTGTTTGGTTATGACCTAGATGCAGGCCCGCCGCCGGAAGCGGCTCCGGTGCCAGCGGCAACCCCTAGTTCCTTGGCGGCCGAGGATAGACCTACCCCCGCCGACCCTTTGGCTGATGTCCTAGCCGCTGAGTCGGCCTCGGCGGCACCTGCCGCGATCGTCGATCCCCTCGACGATTTCCTCGCCGACTCGGTGGCACCTGCCGCCAGGGCAGAGGCTACGGCAGCTCCCCTCGACGACTTTTTCGAGCTAGACCGCCCGATGGATAGCTTGAATGTCTCAGCGGCGGCGGGAGATGAGCTCGATCGCTTCTTTGAACCCATCGAAGACGATGACGCCCACACCATGCCTGAATTTAACCTCGATCTGGATCCCGAGGTGGTAACGGAAGATGCATCGGACTTGAATCATGGCTTGTTTCCTGACCCTAGCCCAGCCTGGCCCGCCGCCGCCCATGACGGCACCGATACCTCCTTGTTCCTTGGGGAATCAGATTATCTGGACGACGATCCCTTTGGTGCTTTGGAGCTGGGGGAGAGCGCCTTTGTCCAGCCCCTTGACGATGCTTTGCTCTCCCCTGAGCCAGACCTGATCCAGGGGGACACCAGCTTCTCTCCCCCTGCGGCTGACCACGGTACCATGGCCCCCGCCGCCGATCCGTTGCCCTGGGACACTGGCGTAACGGAGGCAACGGACTTTACTGACCTGGAAATCCTGATGGCAGGCTCTGCTACCGATGGGCCAGAATCATTTACCGTAGATAGTCTGGACAGCGACTTAGCCGTTTCCCTAGGGGAGGACGACGGGGTGGCTGAGATCACCCATGAAAGCCTCAACAGTGAGGTTGATTGGGGCGATCCCATCAGCCTGGTTACCCCGGATCCTGAACTTCAGGATGACAATGTTGCCGATGACGGCTTTGATGACCTAGACGCACTGCTGGGGGAGGATCTCCTTGATGACGCGCCACCCGAGGGTGGGATAACCGGGGCTGACTATGCCAGTGCCATGATGGCAGATCGCTCCCTCGACAGCGGAGACGATGAGTTTGGCGACCTGGAAAAGCTGCTAGAAGAGGCTGACCAACTGGGCGGCACCGCTCCTTCCCTGAGCGGGCGGCGGTCAACGGCTCCAGCGGCGCGGCGATCGCCCCGCCGTGCCAGCACCGGTACCGACCAAACCATGCGGGTGTCGGTCAACCACCTCGATACCCTCAGCAACCTGGTGGGGGAACTGGTGGTCAACCGCAACTCCCTAGAGCAAGACCAAGAGCGTCTGCGGCAATTTCTCGATAACCTGCTTCATCAAGTCTCGCAACTCAACGATGTGGGGCAGCGCATGCGCGATCTGTACGAGCGATCGCTGCTCGAAAGCTCCCTGATTGCCAACCGTCAAGCCTTTGCCCTGCGCGGTTCTGATCGAGTCAGCAGCGGCAGCAGCAGCCACGTGACCGGAGCCACCTTCGACGCCCTAGAGATGGATCGCTTCACCGGCTTCCACACCCTCTCCCAGGAGATGATCGAGCTGATTGTGCGGGTACGGGAGGCTTCCTCTGACATTGAGTTCACCATTGACTCTACGGATCAAATTGCTCGCCAGTTTCGTCAGGTTACGACCCAGCTGCAAGAAGGTCTCAACAAGGCCCGCATGGTGCCCTTTGGTCAAACCGCCGATCGCTTGCCCCGAGCCGTGCGCGACATTTCGATCCACTGCGGCAATGAGGCTAATTTGGTGGTCGAAGGGCGCGACACCCTGATCGACAAAATGATCCTCGAGCGCCTCTACGATCCCATGACCCACTTGGTCAACAACGCCATTACCCACGGCATTGAGTCGCCCGAAGAGCGCCAGGCCAATGGAAAACCTAGGGAAGGCACCATCACCGTGCGGGCCTTTTACCAGGGCAACCAAACGGTTATCTACATTGCCGACAACGGCGGCGGTATCAACCCGGCGATGGTGAAGGCCAAAGCGCTGAAGAAGGGACTGATTACCCCTGCCGAAGCCCAGGCCATGACCGAAATTGAAGTCTATGACCTGCTCTTTGTGCCGGGCTTTAGCACCCGTGATCAGGCCGATAACTTCTCTGGGCGTGGGGTCGGTATGGACGTAGTGCGGACCGCCCTGGCCGATATTCGGGGCTCGATCACCATTGAGTCCGAGGTCGGTAAGGGCACCAGTTTTACCATTCGTCTGCCTTTGACCCTGAGCATTACCAAGGCGCTAAGCTGCGTCAATAACCAAGCTCGGATTGCGTTCCCCATGGACGGGGTCGAAGATATGTTCGACGTGCCCAGAGAACGGATCCAAACCGACGATCAGGGGCACTCCTGCATTCTCTGGCGCGATACTTTGCTGCCCTTCCGACCCCTAGGCGAGTTGCTGCGCTTTAACCGTAGCCTGGGTCGGGGTCGAGTCTACGGCGGCCCCCAAGATGAAGATATGCTCTCCATTGTGGTGCTACGCAGCACTAGCACCTTCATCGCCCTCCAGGTCGACCAGGTGATTGGGGAACAGGAAATCGTGATTAAACAGCTGGAGGGGCCGGTGCCTAAACCGATGGGCATTGCCGGGGCCACGGTGCTGGGGGATGGGCGAGTCATGCCCATTGCCGATGTGCTCGAGCTCATTGATCTGGCCAGCGGGCGGATGCGCCGCGATTCCTCTACCTCGCTGTGGGCTCAGAACGTGGAAGACAAACCCGTCGAGGTCTTGCCTCAAAACGATCCAACGGTGCTGATTGTGGATGACTCGATTACGGTGCGCGAGTTGCTATCCATGAGCTTTAACAAGATGGGCTACCGGGTTGAACAGGCCCGTGACGGCCAAGAGGCCTGGGAAAAACTGCGATCGGGCCTGCCCTGCGATCTGGTCTTCTGCGACATTGAAATGCCCCGCATGGATGGTTTAGAGCTGCTTTCACGAATTCAGAAAGACAGCACCCTGAGCCAAATTCCCATCGCCATGCTGACCTCTCGGGGGGCCGATCGTCACCGACAAATGGCCGTAGACTTGGGCGCCAAAGGCTACTTTACCAAGCCCTACCTGGAAGAAATGCTGCTAGATGCTGCCCAGCGCATGCTAAAGGGCGAGAATATGATTCCCAAAATAACCCGCAAAAAAGTTGAGTAGCCCTTTAGCCCTGCTGTTAAAGGTTGTTTGAAAAGGGTTGTTCTAGGGATAGTTAGCCGCCAAGAGACAGCCAAAACGCTGAATTTTGAGCACATTAGCCTACCCTAGAGCTATAACCTGAGACGCTCTTTGGCTTTTCAAACCACCTCGAAGGTGATGACCGTCCAAAACCTACTCACAGCCGTGGGCCGGTTTACCGTGGGGCGTTGGCGTCGCCATGGGGGCCTAGCCGCCGCCCGAGGCCAATCGTCCCAGTGCCTGAAGGTTTAAAAAACATGCGGATGGCGAGACTCGAACTCGCACAGCGTAAGCCACACGCCCCTCAAGCGTGCGTGTCTACCAATTCCACCACATCCGCTCGTGATGCTCTGAGCTGCACCTTTGAGGACGGCATTGAGGGAGTACTACCGTCTAAGCACAGGCTCAGATTTATAAGAGTAAACCATAACCGCCCTCTTATGCAGAACTCGCCCCAGCAATATTTATCACCCCACCCCCGTGATACGATCAGCAACCATCGTATGATGCTGGTTATAGTCGGTTGTGGCAGTGGGCTCGGGTTGCTTAGCTGAGCTGCGGCCCCAAAACTCCATGGTCTGTTGCTATTTGCCCTACGTACATGCGCTTTTCTAAGATCTTGATTGCCAACCGGGGAGAAATTGCGCTGCGCATCCTCCGTACCTGCGAAGAAATGGGCATCGCCACCGTTGCGGTTCATTCGACGGTCGATCGCCACGCGCTGCACGTGCAGCTGGCCGACGAAGCGGTCTGCATAGGCGAAGCCCCCAGCCAAAAAAGCTACCTCAACATTCCCAACATTATTGCGGCCGCCCTGACTCGCAACGCCAGCGCTATTCATCCTGGCTACGGGTTTTTAGCTGAAAATGCCCGTTTTGCTGAAATTTGTGCCGACCATCAGATCGTCTTTGTCGGCCCTTCTCCTGACTCCATCCGCAGAATGGGAGATAAATCAACCGCCAAAAAAACCATGCAGCAGGTGGGGGTGCCCACGGTGCCCGGCAGCGGTGGTCTGCTCACCGATGAAGCCGAAGCCTACGCCACGGCTAGCGAAATCGGCTATCCGGTAATGATTAAAGCTACAGCAGGCGGTGGCGGCCGCGGCATGCGCCTGGTTCACAACGAAACCGAGCTAATTAAGGCCTTTATGTCGGCCCAGAGTGAGGCCCAGGCGGCCTTTGGCAACTCTGGCGTCTACATGGAAAAGTTTATCGATCGCCCCCGGCACATTGAGTTTCAAATTTTGGCCGATGGCCACGGCAACGTCGTGCACCTGGGCGAGCGCGACTGCTCTATTCAGCGGCGGCACCAAAAGCTGCTTGAAGAAGCTCCCAGCCCCCGGCTGACCGCAGAACAGCGGCAGAAAATGGGGTCGGCGGCGGTGCTGGCGGCCCAGTCTATCAACTATATGGGGGCAGGCACCGTAGAGTTTCTGGTCGATAGCCAGGGTAATTTCTACTTCATGGAGATGAATACCCGCATTCAGGTTGAGCATCCCGTTACCGAAATGATTACGGGCATTGACCTCGTTGCCGCCCAGCTCTCCATTGCCCAGGGCGAAAAACTGCCCTTTACCCAGTCAGAGATTCAGTTTCGCGGCCATGCGATCGAGTGCCGCATCAACGCCGAAGACCCTGACCACAACTTTCGCCCCAACCCCGGTCGCATCAGCGGCTACCTTGCCCCCGGTGGCCTGGGTGTACGGATGGATTCCCACGTGTACACTGACTACGAAATTCCGCCCTACTATGACTCGTTGGTGGGTAAGCTGATCGTCTGGGGCCCCGATCGCCCCACCGCCATTAGGCGCATGCGCCGCGCGCTCCGCGAGTGCGCCATTACTGGGCTACCCACCACGATCGGGTTTCACCAAAAAGTGCTCGAAAATGCCAACTTTCTCAGCGGCGATATCTACACTAACTTTGTGGCAGAGATGATGGCGGGGACCTCGTAAAGGCCCTCTCAATACCTGTTAGCCCAGCATTCGCAACACCCCCTGCTGGCCCACTAGGAGCTCTCGTAGCAGGGTGACAATACCCACCCAAATGACCGGGGCGATATCTACCCCGCCTATGGGGGGGATGAGCTTGCGCATGGGCACTAGAAGGGGCTCCGTAGGCCAAGCTATTAGCGAAAAAGGCAGCTTAGACAGGTCGGCCTGGGGATACCAGGTCAGCACGATCCGAAAGATAAAGAGTAGGGTCATCAACCCGAGCAGCAATCCCACGCCTAGGGTGAGCAATTGGGTAGTGGCCATGGGTTTACTCTCCGAGATACGTGTCCAATGGGTATTATTCTAAAGCTTTCCTCGGCCTATTCTCTAGGGCCTAGCGGCTTTGCCCGCCGGTCTAGGACTACGGTATAGGGTGCCTACATGGGGAAATTTAGCCAACTCCTAGGCTTGAGCTGTGGTGCAGCGGGCTGAACTTGATCAATAATGATCAGTAACAACTGGTTTTACTCATTATCAGGATCACAGGATATGACGCCGTCTTTAGCCAACTTTTTGCTGAGTCTTCTAGCGGGTGTTGTGATTGTCGTTGTTCCAGCCACCGCATTTTTGGTGTTTGTTAGCCAGCGCGACAAGATTCAGCGCCAGTAGAGGTAAGGGGCTGCCCCAGGCCTAGGTCAAGGAGCCAAGCTCCGGTCGTGTTGCGATCGGGAACCCTGCGGGCGTTCCCGATTTTTCAGTCAGCCTATGACATCTGAACCAGTGCCCCGACTCTAGACAATTAACTTAATCCGACCAACCGACTACTGCAAAGCCTTGGATAGGTGATTAGCTGGAACCGGCCAAGTCGGCTAGAATTAACGTGTTTGGTTGGCAGAGGCGATCGCCTAAGAGGAATTTGCCGTGAATTTTGGTACCCCCGTCCCCCTGCTACTGGGCATTTTCATGGTCATCTGCGCCGTGGCACTGTTCTTTATCGAGCGGCTTAAGCCTGGCTACGAGCGCGATACCGATAAGGTGTACGCCATTCTTTTCCTGATCTCAGGGGTGTTTTTGCTTGGCAACCTGACGATGGATTTGATTCCCTCCTTCCAGCAAATGCTGATGGTGGGCATGCTAGTGTCGCTGACTATTCAGAATATCAATTCCAGAACGCCCAATCCGGTTCGGTCGGGTGCCCAGGGGGATGGGGGAGACTACGGTGGCTATCGTCCGCCCAGTCGAGGTGGGCGGCCACCGGCTTACGGGGCCGATAGCCGCACCAACCTACGGGCCGAGCTCGATCGCCGTGACTACGGCTCAGACGATCGCTACAATCGGCCCCGGCCTATGCTGGGGGGGCGCGAAGAGCCGGGTGGTCGTCCACCCTATGAGCCAGATAACTACAACACCTACGGTGACGATCGCCCCGTTCGTCGCAATGATGGCTCGATGGATCGATCCATGGATCGCTCTGCCGATCGCCCCATGGATCGCCCTACGGATCGCCCGCCCCTGGACAATCGTCCCCCCATGGATGGCCCGGATGGCCCGCCCTACTACGGCAGCGGCTCTCGCCCCACCGATGATCGCGTGCGTCGTCGTCGTCCTCCCAAGAGCCGTAGTGAATACAACGATCGCTACCGCATTGATCCCGGCCCTCCACCTCCCCGGCCCGACTATCGCCCCGATCGCGATCAGCTGTAACCGCTCCTAGTACTCGATGGCAGAAATGTCTCACCTATTGGATGGAGCAGGGGCCCTCGTGTCACAAAGAATTCCTTTTCATCCTTCTGCCTTTCTGTACTAGGGTCGGGCACTCTCCCACCGTAGTCCTCTCGCCGTATTCTGGTGATTGTTTTGCCGCACCTGTCTGCCGCTATTGACACGGCTACCATTGCTGGTACGTCGCTCTGGGCGATCGCGCTTTACCTCGGGTTTTCGCCTCTGGTTGACCGCGGCATCGCAGTCCTAGAGAGCTGGCTCGGGGATGGATCGCCAGCGGCATCGCTGCTGAGCGTAGTCCCGTTTTTGGTAGCGGGCGGCTTAACTCACTACGGCCTGGTGCTGACCCTAGGGGGTAGCTGGGCCGTTAGCCTGGGGCTTATTTCTGCGATCGGCTGCGGCGTGTATGAACTTGGCCGACGCGACGGACAGGCCTCTGGGTAAGCTCACCTGGGCCCAGAGTAGGCGGGCTGTTCGCTACCAGCGAATGTTCATGGCTTGGTAGGGTAGGCGTCTCTCCTGCCCGGTTAGGACAGGCAGGATTTGGTATTCACAAAAGCCTGAGCCCTCCCATCTTGACCCGTCGTTTCTTGACCCGTCGTTAGCCGAGCTCCCGATG
>JAIXUR010000530.1 GCA_027483425.1 Cyanobacteriota bacterium
AGCGATCGGCATGATGGTGGCGATTGGGCTACTCAGGCAGGTCAATATTCAAGAGTTTCACGCCAATGCTAAGGCCGCTATTACCGCCGCCCTTGAGAGCGATATGGATTAACCATGGCCCAGCCTGATTTTTGGCCTACTGTCTTAACCTTTGCCGAGACCACCACCGCCCAGGTGGGGCAGAAACTATTGGCAGACTTTGGCCAGGTACAGGCGGATGTGAAGGCCGACGGGAGCTTGGTGACCCGGTGCGATCGCTGGGCCGACGACACCCTGCGCGCCGCCATTCGTGAGCAGTTTCCCAGCCACGGCGTCCTGAGCGAAGAGGTCGAGCATCGCTTTCCCGCCACCGACTGGTGCTGGATTATTGACCCCATTGACGGCACCACCAACTTTACCCAGGGCATTCCGGTCTGGGGCATTTCGCTGGGGCTGCTGTACCGGGGAGTGCCTGTGTTTGGCTACGTGGCGATGCCGCCCCTCGGCCAAGCCTTCTACGGCTACTGGCCGGGGGAAAGCGGCCTGGAGATGCCCAGCGGGGCCTACTGCAATAATCGCCCCATCCACACCAGCGGGGCCGCTCCGGACAAAAATCAGTTTTTTAGCCTGTGCGCCCGCAGTACGTCGGTGCTGGCCCACCCCTTTCCCTGCAAAATCCGCATGCTGGGATCTGCGGCCTACAATCTGCTGATGGTGGGGGCGGGTTGGGCGATCGGGGCCGTAGAGGCCACCCCAAAAATTTGGGATATTGCGGCGGTCTGGGCGATCGTTCAGGCCGCCGGGGCCACCTGGATCGCCCTAGATGATAGCAACCCATTTCCCTTGACGGTGGGCCAGGACTACGTGGCTACCCCCTACCCGACCCTGGTGACGGCTCAGGCCACCTGGGTACCTACGTTTCATCCCTTGGTGAACCATATTGGCCAACGGCAGCGATCGCCACGGTAGCAGAGGCAGCGCCCCTGACGATGACGGCGCAGCTGATGGATCTCTCCTGATCTCTCCGCCGTTTACGTCTTCGCGGTCAAAAGAGTTTCAAACCGGCTGTGGGCCTCGGGGCTACCCACGACCAGCAGGCGATCGCCCGTCGCTAACACCATCTCCCCGGTCGGGTAGCGGTGCAGGTGTTTGTGGCGGTCAACGGCCATGATGGTCGCCCCAGTCACCCGACGAATATTGGCCTCGGCCAGACTGACCCCCACCAGCGGCGAGGTGGGCAGCAGCCCGTACCAGTGCCGTTGCAGCCCCTCAATGGCTGTTTCCAAATCGATCGCCCCCCAGTATCCAGCCCGCTCCGGCAAAATGTCGCGGTAGCGCCTGGTGCGATAGCGGTTGACAACCTGCTGCACTTCAAAGGTCGAATCCCCCATTTTTAAGAGCAGATGGGCTCCCATTTCTAGCGCGGCTTCAAACTCGGGTTGCACCACTTCCTGCGCCCCGAGTTGGTAGAGGGGATCGATCTCGCTGTTGCCGTGGGCCCGCACGGTGATATCCAGATCGGGAGCCAGGCCCAGGGCTCGGTTGAGGGTGAGGCGGGTGGCCATGGGGTCGGGGAGGGCGATCGCCATGGCCTTGGCCTGGGGCAAACGGGCTTTTTCTAACAGCATTATGCTCGCGGCATCGCCAAACAGGTAGGGAATGCCTCGCCCCCGCAGCGATTGCAGCGCTGCCTCGTTGTTATCAATTACCAGCAGCTTATAGCCCTGAAAATAGAGCATCCGCACCAGGGTTTGCCCGACCCGGCCATAGCCCGCCACCACCACATGGCCGACCAGGTCGTCGGTCTGCCCAAACAGGAGCGGATCTTGGCTCAGCCGCAGGCGGCTACTCAACCACGGGATCTGCTCTAGCCCGGCCAGCCCATGGGGGGTGGCCCGCAGCAAAAACGGCGTAATCAACAGCGTCGCCGCCGCCGTGCCCACCGTCAGGGCGTAGAGACGGGGTGAAAACAGCCCCTGGGTTTGGGCTACCCCCGCCAACACAAAGGAAAACTCCCCAATCTGGTTAATGCCCAGGCCGACGGTCACCGCGGTCTTAAGGGAATAGCCAAACAGTTTGACCACCCCGGTGGTAATCACCGCCTTGCCAATCATGGTGACGGCCACCAACCCCAGCAAGACCCAGGCATTGGCCAGCAAAAAAGCCGGGTCAATCAAAATGCCGATCGAGGCAAAAAATAGCGTCGAAAAGACATCTCGCATCGGCAGCATGCGATCGAGGGCATGATCGGCATACTCCACATTGGAGATCATTAGGCCAGCCACAAACGCCCCCATTTCAATGCCCAGTCCCAGGGCCGCCGTGAGGAGAGCAATGCCCAGGCAGAGCACCAAAATGCCCAACAAAAACAGCTCCTGGGAGCCGCTGCGGGCCAGCAACTGCACCACCGGGGGGATAACCCACTTGCCGGCCAGAATGGCTCCGCCTAGAAAGAGCACGGCTTTGAGCATTGCCATCGCCAGGGCCAGGCCCATCGTGGCCGGGGGTTGGGTGAGGGCGGGCAAAATGGCCAGCATCAAACCTACGCCCAAATCCTGCACAATCAAAATGGCGAGCATGATCTGACCGTGGTTGGTCTGCACCTCATTGCGCTCAATCAGGCTTTTTAAAACCACGGCTGTGGATGACAGGGACAGCACCGCGCCCAAGAAAATTGCGGTGGGAATCGTCTCCACCCATCCGGTCAGGTAGGCTAAGCTGCCCCCCAGAAGGATGGTGAGCACAATCTGGAGCGACCCGCCCCCCAGGGCAATGGTTCGCATCCGCAACAGATCTTTGAGGGAAAACTCAATGCCCAGGGCAAACAGCAGCAGTGCCACACCGATATTGGCGAGTACCTGAATATCGCCTTCTAGGGTGATCAGCTGAAACCCGGCAGGGCCAATCACCATGCCGCCCAGCAGATAGCCCAGCAGCACCGGTTGCCCCAGGCGATTGGCCAGGTAGCCCCCGGTGGTGGCAGCCCCCAGCACCGTCACCATTTCTACAATCAGCGTTAACTCGCCAGCCATCTCGGTTGTCTGCCAGAAATATAACGGTTCTTGATGGAATTCAGTCCGGTGGAACTCCTGCGGTGTAGGTGTTGTAGCCAATCCTGTCGGTATACCGCCGATACCCGCTAGGGGCTTTGCGACTCGGGTTTGGTATGAGATTTTTGTCGCAGAGGGTGATCTATCAAACTTAACGTTGTAGGCTGAGCAGAGCGCTAGGGGCACCCCCAAACAGCGATGGTTGCTCTACCCAACCTATTGAAGCCCCAGGGCTTAATTTGACGCATTACTAGGATTGAGCGGTCTGATGAGTGTAGATCACGATGCCACGTTCGCTAGTCAGCGACGCCCCTTCACTACCATGGTGGCTCAGACCACAAGCCCACCCAATGACGTAGACACCGATCCGCTGATCGCCAAGGGCTCTGAGGATGCAATCTACATTGGATTCATCATATTGGGGACGGTGCTGATGGCTATTGTCGGCATTTTTAGCGGCCGCACGAAAACAGCTATCTTGTTTTCTCTATTTACAGCAACTGTTTTGATCGCCGTGGTGATGGCGCTCTGAGCCAAGCTATCGGAGGCCCGATCCAACCCATCGTTCCCACGCTCCGTGCTGGAACGCCCCCCGGCGCTCCAGCGTCGGGACGATGAATTGTCAGTACCAGGGACTCATGCTCCCGACTCCTGATACCAAATCCGAGTCACACAACCCCGATTAGAAACCGATACCTCGTAGGGAGCATTGCAGTGCAATGCCCCTACACACCGGGGGTATA
>JAIXUR010000206.1 GCA_027483425.1 Cyanobacteriota bacterium
AGCGGCCTTTGCAAAAAGAATTTACCATTCGATTTATTTATTGGCTTCATTCTAAAAGATAAATGTATAGGTGTGGGTTAACCGTTGGTGCCAGCGGGTTAACGCTAGATTTAGGTTTTTGGGTCTGCTGCGTCTCCAGGTCTGGTGGTCTATGGCAGACTAAAGGGGTGATCGTTTCGGTGGCCCATGGCTCTTCAGACCCCTCCATTGCCCCTGGTTCAGGTGCTTCAGCGGCGGCGCGATCGCCTGGCTCAGCTTCACCCCAGGCCGGTGGTGCTGTGGTCAGGGCAGCCCGTGGCCCGCAATTTTCGAGCCAATACCTATCCCTTTCGGGCCAATAGTCACTTTTTGTACTTTACGGGGTTGACCTTGCCTAGGGTGGCCATTCGGTTAGACCAGGGCCAGCTCACCCTGTTTATGGATGACGCCTCCCCCGAGTCGGCCCTGTGGCATGGGCCAACCCCCACCCGAGAGACCATTGCCGCTGAGATCGGGGCGATCGCGGCCTACCCCTACCAGGCGGTAGAGGGCTACCTGGCGGAGGCCGCTACGTTGCCGGGGCAGGGGGGCCATAATCCAGACCTTGGTCCCGACCACAGCCCCGCCCTGGTAGAAGCCCTGGTGGCGCTGCGCCTGTACCACGACGACCAGGCCCTAGGCCAAATTAAGGCGGCGGCGGCGGTGTCCATGGCGGCTCACCGGGCGGGCATGGCCGCTACCCCTGGGGCCACCACCGAGGCCCAGGTGCGGGCCGCCATGGAGCAGGTGATCATCGCCCAGGGCATGACCTGTGCCTATAACAGCATTGTCACCGTCCACGGCGAGGTGCTCCACAACGAGCAGT
Organism: Cyanobacteriota bacterium; assembly: GCA_027483425.1. Classification (GTDB taxonomy): domain Bacteria; phylum Cyanobacteriota; class Cyanobacteriia; order Phormidesmidales; family Phormidesmidaceae; genus Nodosilinea. Next base: position 845 of record JAIXUR010000206.1, read on the forward strand.
ACCACCATGCCCTGGCCCCCGGCGATCTGCTGCTGGCCGACGTGGGGGCCGAAGCACCCAGCGGCTGGGCCTCAGATATTACCCGCACCTGGCCGGTGTCAGGCCGGTTTAGCCCAGCCCAGCGCGACCTGTACGACGTGGTGCTAGCGGCCCACGACGCCTGCATCGCGATCGCCAAACCGGGAGTCGAGTACCGCGATCTGCACCTGCTGGCCTGCCGGACCCTGGCGGCGGGGCTGGTGGATCTGGGGGTGCTCAGGGGCCACCCCGAGGATCTGGTCGAGCACGATGTCCATGCCCTGTTCTTTCCCCACGGGGTGGGGCACCTGCTGGGGCTCGATGTCCACGACATGGAAGACCTGGGCGATGCGGCGGGGTATGCACCGGGGCGACACCGCAGCGATCGCTTTGGCCTCAAGTTTTTGCGCCTCGATCGCCCCCTGGCCGACACCATGGTTGTCACCATCGAACCGGGGTTTTACCAGGTACCGGCGATTCTGGGCCCCGCCCGGCAGTCGGGCCAGTACGACGAGACCGTCAACTGGGCCCGGCTGGCTGATTTCCATGGGGTGCGGGGCATCCGGATCGAAAATGACGTGCAGATTACCCCCACGGGCTGCACCGTTTTAACCGCCGCCCTGCCCACCCAGGCCGAGGCCCTAGAGGCCTTAGTGAGTGCGGCCTAGAACGTCGATACAGAACCCGGTTTCTTGACCCAAAGGCCAATCATGCCGTTAGCGCAGGGACGAAGAAACCGGGCTTTTGGCCCTACTGTACCGGTGCTATGGCTGTGGCCCCTACCCGCCCAGGCCTCCAGGGGAACCCGATCCCCCCCCAGAGAATTCCCCCAGAGAATTCTCTGGGCAAATGTCCCAATTTTCTTAAGGGCTGTGAATTGGCAGGGTTAGGCTCCCGCCCTGGGAGCCTGGTATGATCACGGGTAATAATAATTAACGCTTCCCTATGGATTCTCTACAGCTTGCACCCCAGGCCCAGCCAAATTTACGGGTTGGCCTAGGTCGGGTCTTGATAGTTGAAGACGAAGAAATTATTCGAGAAACAGTGGCCCTGGGACTGGCCGAAGAAGGGTTTGATATTTTAGTCGCCGCCGATGGTCTCACCGCCCTGGATATGCTCGGGGGCACCTCGCTGTCGACCCGCACCAACCGCCCTGAGATTGATCTGGTAGTGCTCGACCTAATGCTGCCCGGCATGAATGGCCTCGACCTATGTCGGCTGCTGCGCCACCAGGGCATTGAGGTGCCTATTTTGGTGCTCAGCGCCAAGGGAACCGAAACCGACCGCGTGGTGGGCCTTGAAATTGGGGCCGACGACTACCTGCCCAAGCCCTTTGGCATGCGTGAACTGGTGGCCCGCTGTCGGGCGCTCCTGCGCCGCCACCAGGGCAACCCTAAGGCTGAGCAAGAAAAAGTCCTGCGGTTTGAAGACATCACCCTCCACCCCCAAGAATGCCGGATTTTCCTCCGGGGTGACGAAGTGAGCCTGTCTCCCAAGGAGTTTCGCATTATGGAGCTGTTTATGGGTCAGCCCCGGCGAGTCTGGTCGCGGGACCAGATTATCGACCAGGTCTGGGGCCACGACTTCATGGGCGACAACAAGACGGTGGATGTGCACATCCGCTGGATCCGTGAAAAACTCGAGGTTGACCCCAGCCACCCCCACTACCTCAAAACCGTCCGGGGCTTTGGCTACCGCCTAGGTTAAACGCA
>JAIXUR010000335.1 GCA_027483425.1 Cyanobacteriota bacterium
CCGTCTGGCCCCCGAGGCGACTGAATAAACACGTAGTACAGCCGCGCCCCAATAAAGCCTGGAATCAAAACCCAGAACAGCATGTCCCAGAGGTTGTCGGGGTCTTCGCCCTGGCGGGCTACGTAGCGACCGCCTATGGTCGCCGCTGTGAGAATTGCTGCCAGCATCAGCAGCCCGTACCAGCGCAGGGCAAAGGGGCCAAGTTCAAAGATGATGGGGGAGACGGGGGGATACATGGGGGAGGTGGGTAGGCGAGTGGATAAGTCGATGAGTTGGGAAAAGAAGCAAAATTATTCTATCCGTCGCTTTCGCCAGTAATCGGGTTTCCGCTTGCTATGGGCGATCGCCACTATCCAGATACAGCCTTCAAGTTCTGTATAAAAAATGAGAAATGGAAACCGCTGGAGAACGTAACGGCGCAGCCCTCGGAGTTTATAGGCGGCTCCCAACTCTGGACTCTGCTGGATTTTGTTGAAGACTCGTTCAACATCGGACAAGAATTCAAGACCCAATCCAACCTTTTGATCCTGATAATAAGCAACGGCTCCGTCTAGCTCTGCGGTCGCTTCGCTGTGTAGAATGAGAGGCTTCACGCGTACTTTTCCCGCAAGTCTGAGAGCACTTGGCTGGCGGTTTCACCAACGGCAGTGCCATTGTCAATGGATTGCATGCGCTGAGTTAGTTCATTATCCCAAGCATTTTCGACATCATTCTCAACCTCTTCATCCAAAGAGTGAAGCAGAAAATAGGCTAGCTCTGCCCGATCCTGTAGGGAGAGCTGCGATAGCTCCAGCTTCAATTTTTCTGCGGTTTCGGTCATTTAATCCTCCAGATAGCCTAGTTCCTCTAGGCGGCGGCGGACTTCGGGGTCGTCGTAGTCGGTGGCGCGGGTGGTGGCCGCAGTCAGGTGCTGCCCAGAGCGATCGGCAAAGGCCTGGAGACAGGTTTGCAGCACCTCCACATTCTCCGGCAGGATGGCGCTGAGGTCGAGGGCTTCGGTGGGGTCTTCGAGTACGTCGTAGAGTTCGGCCTCGGCTCCTTCGGTTTCGATCAGCTTGTGCTGACCCATCCACACGGCGCGGCGGATGCGATCGCACCCCATGGTCTTGACTAGCTCGGGCTGACGCTTCTGCATTAGGTTCACCACGTTCTGGGGCGGAATCGCCTCAGAAAAGACGTAATCACGTTCGCTGGGCACGCCCTGGCTATGGGCCTGGCTATGGATTAGATCTAAGGCCAGTTCCTTGTCGTTGGCGATGCCGGCGGCGGCCAGCACCGTGTGAAATAACCGCCGCGTGGAGACCACCGCCTCGACGGTGGTGCCCGGCTCCAGGCGATGGTCGGGGTCGCGAATAATCAGCGGTACCCGCACCAACTCGTTATAGATCGATAGGCTGTGACCCATGTACTGCTTCTCGCCCAGGTGTTCGCCGTGGTCGGCGCAGATAATCACCAGGGTGTTGTCGATCTGGCCCGATTCTGTCAGGCTCTGAAAAAACTTCCCCAGCAGGGCGTCCTGGTGGGCGACTTCGGCATCGTACATGCCGTCTAGGGTGTGCTTTTGCTGCTCGTCCAGGGCTCCGGTGAGGGGGGCCAGCCAGCCGTAGACATCGCCGTTGAAGCGCTGCAAAAAGCTCTGGGCCTGGCGATCGGCCAGGACGTGGGGAGCAAACTGCTGGATATAGCGACGGGGGGGATGGTAGGGCATGTGGGTGCCCATCAGATTCACAAAGGTGAAAATGGGCTGGTCGGCCTGGGTACCCGTGCGGTGAATGAGCAGGTTGGCGGTATCGTCCAACGACTTTTGGGTGTTGCCCTTAAAGCTAAGGGCGGTTTGCCACAGGGGCACCATCAGCGGCGTGAAGGAGAGGGCCAGCAGGGCATCCGATCGCGCAAAGGCATCTTGAATGCGGTTGAGGATGCCGGCCAGTTGGCGCTTAAACCACTGGCGATAGCGGCTCACCAGGCCAGGACGACTTCCCGCCTGGTTGGGCCGGGAGGTGAGCAGGCCGCTGTAGTTGAGAAAGCTGGTGAACCCCCGCCGCAGACCGTTGTTGATGACGCCCACCAGGGGGTTGTTGCAGAACCCGGCGGTGTAGTAGCCGCTGGCCTCTAGACGCTCTGCCAGGGTGGGAAGATCCGGGGGTAGTACCGAGTAGGACTGCACCATGGTGTGCTCGGAGGGGTACAGGCCGGTGAACATTGAGGCGTGGGAGGGCACGGTCCACTGGGCGGCGGCGACCGCCTGGGTGAAGCGGGTGGACTGGGCGGCGATCGCATCTAAGTTGGGCGATGTGGGTTTGTCGTAGCCGTAGCAGGAGAGGCGATCGGCCCGCTGGGTGTCGAGCACAAGGAACAAAATGTCGGGGCGAGCAGCCATGGGGTTAGCCAATGAATCCACTAGGGGTTGGTTCCATCCTAAACAGAAGCGTCACCATTCGCCTGAACCTGGGGTAAGAACTTTGAGCACGAGGTCGTGGCGGTTTAGGGGGGTAACCAGGATCACCTTGGCAAGGGCTGTGGGGAACGCTCAGCACGCTGGCTACACCAAACTCCATGAAATAGTGGTTAAAATCTAGTCACCATTGGTCAAGATACAATGAATGTCGGTTGATGTTTACCCTGAGGCAGCCCCGTTATGATCGGAGCGAACTATTTGGGGCAAACCCACTGCGAATTTAGGGTGTGGGCTCCCCTGCGTCGGCAGGTGGCGATCGAGTTGCTCGATGCTCCGCCGCGAACGGTGTCGCTCAGCCCCAAGCCCGGCGGCTATTGGGCGGCCCTGATCGACGGCGTAGAGCCGGGGGCGCTGTACCAGGTTGTGCTTGATGGCGACCAGCGGTGGCCCGACCCGGCCTCCCGCTGCCAACCCAAGGGTGTCCATGGCCCTTCCCAGGTGGTGGATCCCCACGCCTATGCCTGGGGTGATGGTCTTCGACCGGCCTTTGGCGATCGCGCCTGGCAGGGGCTGCCGCTGGCCGACTACATTCTCTACGAACTCCATGTTGGTACCTTTACCCCCGAGGGCACCTTCGATGCCATTATTCCCCGCCTGCCGGTGCTGAAGGAGCTGGGCATTACGGCGGTGGAGCTGATGCCTGTGGCGCAGTTTCCGGGCGATCGCAACTGGGGCTACGACGGCGTCTATCCCTTTGCGGTGCAGAGCAGCTATGGCGGCCCCGAAGGGTTGAAACGACTGGTCGATGCCTGCCACCATCTGGGCATCGCCGTCGTGTTAGATGTGGTCTACAACCACTTTGGCCCCGAGGGCAACTACACCGGCAACTTTGGCCCCTACGTCACCCAGCGCTACACCACCCCCTGGGGGCCGGCGATCAACTTTGACGACGCCTACAGCGACGGGGTGCGCGACTTTGTGCTCGACAATGTGCGCCAGTGGATTGTGGACTACCACATTGACGGTCTACGCCTGGATGCGGTCCACGCCATCTACGACTTTAGCGCCACCCACATTCTGGCGGAGATGAAGGCCGTGGCCGAGCCCCTGGCTGCCGCTCGGGGCTACCCCTGTTACCTGATGGCCGAAAGCGACCTCAACGATCGCCGCACAATTGCTCCCCCAGAGCAGGGCGGCCATGGGCTCGATGCCCAGTGGAGTGATGACTTTCACCACAGTCTCCACACCCTGCTGACCGGCGAAAGCGGGGGCTACTACGAAGACTTTGGCAGCCCAGAGCAGTGGGTCAAAGCGCTGCAAGACGGCTTTGTCTACGATGGGGTCTACTCCCGCCACCGCCAGCGCCGCCACGGCAACGATGCCCGCGATCGCCCGCCCCAGCAGTTCATTGTCTGCGCCCAAAACCATGACCAGGTGGGCAACCGCATGCTGGGCGAACGGCTCAGCACCCTGGTGGACTTTGAGTCGCTGAAGCTGGCCGCCGGAGCCGTGCTGCTGTCGCCGTACATTCCTCTGCTATTCATGGGGGAAGAATACGGTGAAACCGCCCCCTTTCTCTACTTTATTGACCACGGCGACGCCGATCTGGTGGCGGCGGTGCGGGAGGGGCGCAAGCGCGAGTTTGCCGCCTTCCAAACCCTGGGCGAGCCGCCCGATGCCGCCAGTACCGATACCTTTCACCGCTGCCAGCTGGATTGGGAGCAACGGGCCAAGGGCCAGCACGGTACCCTCTGGCGGTTTTACCAAACCCTGATGCAATTACGGCGCGGCATACCGGCGTTGGCCACCGGCGATGGCCAACCCAAGGCCATGATCGCCCGCTGCACCGACCCTGAGGGGCTGATTTGCTGGCAACGCTGGCACCACGATTCCGAGGTGCTGGTGCTGATGAATATTCAGCCTGAGCCGGTGTCCTACCGGCCCGTGCTGGATGGCCGCTGGCAGCGGCGGCTAGATTCTGCTGGGGCCGACTGGCTTGGCCCCGGCAGCGAGGCAGTGGCGGTGTTAGAAACCGCCGTTGAGATCCGGCTCCAGCCCCAGAGCTTTGTGCTCTACGAACGGCTCGATCCTCCCTAACGTTTTACAGTCGGAGTCCTACCGACGTGCTATCGGGAATCGAGTGACCCAACTTTCTCCCAGGAGGCCCCCCTTTCCACAACCTGAATCGTCACACTTTATAAGTAGGTAAGCCTAATTAATTGTAAGAAGGGGTTTGGGGGCTGCGCCCCCAGGCAGGGGGTTTCACCCCCTCCACCCCCACCGGCATCTTTAGTTTAATTACGCCCAGCTACTTAGCAGTACTGAAGGCTGACAGCCCAGAGCTTTGCCCTCAGATCCCCATCAGGTTTGTGCCCCTTTCTGACGTGACCTATGCGTATTCCCCTCGCCACCTATCGTTTGCAGTTTAATCCCAGCTTTGGCTTCCAGGCCGCCCATAAAATTCTCACCTATCTGGAAGAACTGGGGGTTTCAGATATCTACGCATCGCCCATCTTTAAAGCCCGTAAGGGCAGCACCCACGGCTATGACATTGTCGACCCCAGCCAGCTTAACCCTGAACTCGGCACGGAGGAGGACTTTACCGAGCTGACCAGCGATCTCAGCCAGCGGGACATGGGCTGGTTGCAGGATATTGTGCCCAACCACATGGCCTACGACAGCGAAAACCCCTTTCTGTTGGATATTCTGGAGCACGGTCCCCACTCTGAACACAGCGACTTTTTTGATGTGGAGTGGGAGCACCCCTACGAGGACTTTAAGGGCAAGCTACTCACTCCCCTACTGGGCGATTTTTACGGCAACTGTCTAGAACGGGGGGAGATCACCCTCGACTACGACGAGGATGGCCTCACGGTCAACTACTACAACCTCTGGATTCCGCTGCGCATTGAGTCCTATGCCCAGTTTTTGACCCACGACAGCGATCGCCTGGCTCGGGTGCTGGGCCGCAGCAACCCCGACTTTGTCAAGCTGCTGGGCATTCTCTACATGGCCAAAAACATCTCCACCGAGACCACTGGCCGAGAGCGGAAGGATCAGGCGCTCTTTATTAAGGAGCTGTTGTGGGAGCTGTACAACGGCAGCGAGGAGGTGCGGAGGTTTATTCAGCAAAACCTGGCGATCTTCAATGGCGAAACTGGGGAGAATGGCGATCGCTACGATCTTCTCGATCACCTGCTCTCGGATCAGTTCTTTCGCCTGTCGTTTTGGAAGGTGGGGGCCGAGGAGCTCAACTACCGCCGCTTTTTTAACGTCAATGAGCTAATTTGCCTGCGCATTGAAGATATTAAAGTCTTTCAAAAGACCCACAGCCTGATTGCTCAACTGGTAAAGTCGGGAAAAATTCAGGGCTTACGGGTAGACCACCTGGACGGGCTCTACAACCCCGAGCACTACCTGCGACGGCTGCGCACCAAATGCGGTGAAGACCTCTACGTGGTGGTGGAAAAGATCCTGGAGCGGGAAGAAACCCTGCCGGAGGATTGGCCGATCCAGGGCACCACGGGCTATGACTTCTTGAACCAGGTGAATGGTTTGTTTTGCCAACGGAGCCAGGAGCGCGCCTTTAACACCATCTACCGCCGCCTGGTGGATCAGCCCCCGGTCTACCACGACTGGATGATCGATCGCAAGCGCCTGATTGCCGCCACCAACCTGGTGGGCGATGTCGATAATCTGGGCCACCTGCTGAAGGGAATTGCCGGTAAATATCGCTACGGGCGCGACTTCACCCTCAGCGGCCTGCGCAAGGCCATTCTGGAGGTGATGGTGCAATTTGCGGTGTACTGCACCTACATCAACGAAGACGGGGTGAGCGATCGCGATCGGGCCTACATTCATCAAGCCGTCGATCGGGCCTACAAGCACATTCCCCACCTGCAAAAGGAGCTGGCCTTTATTGAAAAAGTGCTCACCCTCGACTACGAAGACGTGCTCAGCGAAGCCGACCAGGCCGAATGGCTGCACTTTACCATGCGGTTTCAGCAGTTCTCTGGCCCGCTGATGGCCAAGGGTCTAGAAGATACGCTGTTCTACGTCTACAATCGGCTGATCTCCCTCAATGAAGTGGGCGGTGACCCCGGCACCTTTGGGGTCACGGTGGAGGAGTTCCACGCCTTTAACCAGCACCAGTTGGCCCAGTGGCCCCACACCCTCAACGCCACCTCCACCCACGACACCAAACGCAGCGAAGATGTGCGGGCTCGCCTCAACGTGCTGTCGGAGATTCCCGAGGAGTGGGATCAGCAGGTGCGCCGCTGGCAAACCCTCAACGACCCCTGGAAACGGGTGACGAAGAAACGCACCATCCCTGACCCCAACAATGAGTATTTTCTCTACCAGACCCTGGTGGGAGCCCTGCCCTCGGGCAACGACCCGAGGGAGTACCAAACCTTTGTCCAGCGGGTGAAGGAGTACGTGGTCAAGGCGGTGCGTGAGGCTAAGGTCTATACGGCCTGGCTGCGCCCCGATGCGGAGTATGAAGACGGGTTTGTGGCCTTTGTGGACAGCATTCTGAAGGATTCGGATGACAACGAATTTTTAGCGGAGTTTCGCCGCTTTCAGCAAAAAATTGCGGATTACGGCATCTACAATTCCCTCTCCCAGACCCTGCTCAAGCTCACGGCTCCCGGTGTTCCCGACATTTACCAGGGGTCGGAGCTGTGGGATTTGAGCCTGGTGGACCCCGACAACCGCCGCCCGGTGGACTACGGTGAACGCATCTCCTATCTCCAGGAAATCAAGCGCCGCTGCCAAACCGATATCAAGAGTTTGCTCTCCGATCTCCAGGCCACCCGCCACGATGGCCGCCTCAAGCTATTTTTAATTACCCGGACCTTGGCGGCCCGCCGCCAGTACCGGGCCGTCTTTGAGCAGGGGGATTACCGCCCCCTTACCGTAGAGGGGGAACGGGCTGAGCACATTGTCGCCTTTGCCAGAACCTATAACGGACACAGCGCGATCGCCGTGGTGCCCCGCTTTCTCACCGGCCTGATTACCCCCGACCAGGTGCCCTACGGCAAGGCGGTGTGGGGCGATACGGCCCTGGTGCTGCCGCCCGATCTGAAGGGGCCTTGGCGAGATGCCCTCACCGATATAAAGCACCGAGATCAACCCCGTGTGCCAATTAGCAAGATTTTGCAAACCTTCTCAGTAGCTCTACTCGTTGAGGGGAGAAATAGCTAGTCTTGAGGGGTAGACATTAAAGCTTTTAGCCAGTGATCATACCCATCTCCTCGCCCGCCAGCGAGCTAACGCCCTGGCAGGTTTGCGCCGTTCGTGCTTATATTCAATCTGCTTGGCAGACGCTGTCAAGATCGCTTAGTCACGTGTTAGAAGCTGCCCAGGACGAAAAAGTTCCCCATCAACCTGGGGATCCCTGGCCTGTCTACATTTCTCCCCAGGAGGATCGGTTTGCGGTAGAACTCGCCCTGCAAAATGCGCTCAGCCCAGAGGAGTTCGCCCAGATCGAACTACGGGTTCTGCCCGCCGACTATGACCAGATCGCCGAGCATGGATTGCTGTACCTGCCCCACGACTACGTGGTGCCCGGTGGGCGCTTCAATGAAATGTACGGCTGGGATAGCTACTTTATTTTGCTAGGGCTGTTGCGGGATGGCGAGCTGCTGATGGCCAAGAGCATGGTCGATCAGTTCATTTACCAGGTGCAGCACTATGGCACTGTGCTCAACGCTAACCGCACCTACATGCTCAATCGATCCCAGCCGCCGGTGCTGTCGCTGATGGCCAAGGCGATGTTTGACCAGACGGGCGATCGCGACTGGCTGCAATCGCTGCTGCCGGTGATGGAGCGCTACTACTACTATTGGATGGTGCCGCCCCACTTTAACCCGGTCACGGGGCTTTCCCACTACCATGCTCTGGGCCATGGCCCCGCCCCTGAGGTGGTGAGCTCTGAGCGCGACGACGCTGGGCGCACCCACTACGATCGCGTGCGCGAGTATTTCCGCGAGCATGAGATTAATGACTACGACGTCAGCCTGTTCTACGATGCCGAGACCGACCAGCTAACGGATTTGTACTACCAGGGCGATCGCTCGATGCGCGAATCGGGCTTTGACATTACCAACCGCTTTGGCCCCTTTAGCGCCGACATCATCCACTATGCGCCGGTTTGTCTGAACGTGCTGCTCTACCAGATGGAGCAAGACCTGGCCCAGTTTTACCAAATTCTAGACCGCAGTTGGGACAGCAAAATTTGGCAGGCCCGCGCCCAGCATCGCCACCAGTTGATCAACCGCTACCTCTGGGACGACGAAGCCGGGCTGTACTTCGACTACAACCCCCACACCGAGCACCGTCGCTCCTACGAATTTGCCACCACCTTTATGCCCCTGTGGGCGGGGTTGGCCTCACCGTACCAGGCCAGGCGAGTGGTCGAGAACCTGTGGAAGTTTGAGGCCCCCGGCGGTCTGCTCACCAGCACCCATGTCTCGGGCAACCAGTGGGATGCTCCCTTTGGCTGGGCACCGCTACAGTGGTTTGCGGTCAACGGCCTGGCCAATGCTGGGTACGAGGCCGACGCGTACCGCATAGCGTTCAAATTTGTCACCATGGTGGTGCAGGAGTTTGAAAAAACCGGCACCCTGGTCGAAAAGTACGATGTGGAGCGCCGCTCCGCCAACGTGTCTGATGACATTCAGTTTGGCTACAGCTCAAACGAAATCGGCTTTGGCTGGACGAATGGCGTGGTGTCTGAATTTCTAGGGCTGTTGGAGAAACGTCCCCAGCAGTGGGAGGAGCAGGCCGCGTAGGGGCGAATGGCATTCGCCCTACCCCTGGGGCAATAGACAGAGATCGGGTGTGGGATGCGACAGACCCCGAGGGCAAACGACCGTTTGCCCCTACGGGCGGTGATGGCAAATCCATTTGGTGAAAATGCCCATGGGCTGCCCAAAGGACAGGGATCCAGAAACCCGGTTTTTTCAAAAAACCGGGTTTCTTTAGCCGCAAGAAACCCCGTGGGCATTGAAGAGTTCGTAATACTACTAAACCCTTTAATTGTATGCTGCGATTGCTGGCGGAGCGTTGCAGTCGAGTGGGCTGGCCGTTACGCAGCTAAAATCTGGTCGTCTAGGGCAAAGTCGATCTCGGCCTTGTCCGCCCCAGAGGCCAGATAGTCATTCTGAAACGAGTCCTTCAGCCCCGTCACCAGATCAAAGGTGGGGGCCCAGCCCAGCTCCGCCTCGGCTTTGTCGATCGCCGTAAAGAAATGCTGCACCCGCATGGGGAATGCCTTGGCCTTGCCAAAGTCAAAGGCCTTGGGATCGTAGTGAACGATCTTGAGCGCCTGGGGATCTTTCCCGGCGGCCTCGGCACAGGCGCGGGCCAGGCCGTCGAAGGTGACGGCTTTTTCGCCGGAGATATTGTAGATCTGCCCGATGGCCGTCTCATTGCCCAGCACCGCCGCCATGGCCACCGCCAGGTCATGCACATGGCCGAGCTGGGTCAGGTGCATGCCGTTGCCGGGAATGGGCACGGGGCGATCGCGCACCACCCGGTCAAAGAACCAGGCCTCTAGGGGGTTGTAGTTCTGGGGCCCATAGATATAGACCGGGCGCACGGAGGTAAAGGGCACCCCCTGGGCCTGGAGATAGGCCTCGGTTTCAAACTTGCCCTTGTGGCGGCTATTGGGATCCACCGCATCGCCTTCGATGTGGGGCATCTGGTCAGCCTTGAGGTAGACCCCGGCGGAGCTGACGTAGACAAAGTGCAGCAGCCGGTCGCCAAACAGCTCTACCAAGGGCTGGGTATCGGCCAGCTCGCGTCCGTTGTTGTCAAAGATGGCATCGAAGGTTTCGCCCGCCAACTGAGATTTGAGGCTGTCGGGGCTGGTGCGATCGCCCACTATGGTGGACACTCCAGCGACCGGGGCGGGGTGGTTGCCCCGGTTAAACAACACTACCTCGTGGCCCTGCTCAACCAACAGCTTGGTTAACGACACTCCAATGAACCGGGTGCCACCCATGACCAGTACGCGCATTGTCCTCTCCTTAGTGTTGCTGATTGTTGCGGCTGACCTATCAGCAACGGACTGCCCCTGCGGCCCGCTGCACTTGATGTATGTATATTAAGCTGTGCTGATCCCCGAAATTCTCTTGAAGAATCAGGGATTTTGGGTTCAAACCCGTTAAGCAAACCAGTAGATACCAGCCCAGACCTTACGCGAGGGAGGGAACCCGCCTAAAATGTTATGAGTTGAGTACCGGCCTTAACCCCTAAGCGCGAGATTGTCTCTACATGCGAGAGCTGGACAACGCCTACCGAATCCTAGAATTAGAGCCCGGTGCCTCGCTTGAGGCCATCAACCAGGCTTACAAAGATTTAGTATTCGTTTGGCATCCCGATCGCATTCCCCAGGACAATGAGCGGCTGTACCAAAAGGCCCAGGACAAGATCAAGGCCCTCAACCACGCCAGGGATTTGCTGCGATCGCACAGCCGCACCGCTCCGGCTGCCAGCCGCACCAGCCAGAGCTATGGGGCCAGCGCTTCGAGCTATCGCCCGGCCTACACCAGCAGTAGTTATCAAGATAGTAGTTACCAGGGCAATAGCTACCAGGGCAGCACCTACCAGGGCAGCACCTATCAGGGCAGCACCTACCAGGGCAACGGCAATACCTC
>JAIXUR010000303.1 GCA_027483425.1 Cyanobacteriota bacterium
CCCCACAATGTCCTCCAGTCGCCGCACCAATCGCGTCATATCGATATGAAAGTCGCGGTCTGGGCGGGCCTGCGCACTATTTAACTTCGCCAATCGCCCCAGCCCATCGGGAAGATCCGCCTCAGACAGGCGATCGCCCCCGCCCACCAAGACTGGAATCACTGTGATGCCCTCATTTTCCAGAGCGGTTTGAATCTCAACCCGCACCCAGTCCGCCGGATCAGCCAGTCGCCGCTGCCCCTGGCGCTCCACCGTCAGCCAGGTGGGGCCGATCACCGCCAGCAGCACCTTACACCGGCCCAGCTGCTGCCGAATATAGGTCGGAAAATCGACCCCGTAGGGAATCGAATGGACATCTTTGAAGACGGTCTCGGCCCCAAAGGTCGCCACCAGGCGGTCATAGATGCGGCCCGACACATCGTTGCTGTCGCTGCGGCGGTAGGAGATAAAAATGGCGTTGGCGTCGGGCATCGCAGGAGATAGAGCCAGCGAAGGGAATTTCTCTACCTGCCATTAAACCCCTAGAACCTAACCCCGGCCATGGAATTTAGCGTATCTTTGCCAAATCCCTCGATTTTAGCTGCGCCCCGCTCACGCCCCCTGGGGGGTTTCTTGCCAGAGCTGGGTGGTCTGGCGCAGGCTGCGGTAGTCGCCGTTGCCGATAATTAAATGGTCGAGCACCGGCACCGCCAAAATCTGCGCCCCCTGCAACAGCTGCTGGGTGAGGGAGAGATCATCGGGGCTCGGCTCCAGGTTGCCGCTGGGGTGGTTGTGGGCCACAATGCAGCGCACCGCCCCGTGGCGAATCACGGTTTTGAAGATTTCTCGGGGGTGGGCCAGGGTTTCGGTGGCGGTGCCAATGGTAATCACCTTAGTGCCCATCAGCCGGTGGCGCACATCGAGCAGCACCACCGCAAAGCGTTCCTGGGCCTGCCACATCAGGTCGTGGCTGAGGGCGGCGGCGGCAATGGCCGGGTCATCCACCACGGTTCTTTCGGGGGGAATGGCCTGCAAGACCCGTTTCCCCAGTTCAATGGCCGCTAATATGGTGGTGGCTTTGGCCGGGCCGACCCCGGAGATTTGCTCGAGGTCGTGGGCCGACACATCGCGCAGAGAGGTGAGGGGATCCCGCTGGTTTTGGCTCATTTCTTGCAGAATGAGCTGGCCTAGCCCCACCGCCGACAGCTTGCCCGGCCCCTGGCCCGTGCCCAGTAGAATGGCGAGCAACTCTGCGGTCGATAGGCTCTTCGCCCCGTAGGCCAGCAGTCGCTCCCGAGGGCGATCGCTGGCGGGCATGTCCAACATGCGGACGTGGTAAGTCATACTGGCACCTCTGACAGTCGGGCCAGAGGCCCACTGATAGTAAGCCCAAACTCTGACCGGCCCGCACCAGGGTCACGTCACCCCACCCATTTCACCCAGTCGTTCCGTCACCCAGCCTATGACACCGCTATTTCCCACTGCCGCCGCCATTGCTGTTGTCCGTCAGCGCCTGATCCGGTTTAGCTGTCTAACCATTCCCCCGGATCTGAGTGCCGTTGAGGCCGAGCAGGTCAGGGCCGATATTCGTGACTTTAATGACTGGTCTGACTACCAAACCCTGGGCATTTGCGCCAGCACCCTGACCGAGGCCAAGCAGGCCATGGAGTCGTTTTTGACCGCCCTGGGGGTGTCTGTGGTGCTAGACCTGCCAGCCCGAGAAGGGGCGGTTTACCTCAAGTTCAACACCCTCAAGGGGGCCTGGTACCTGGATGACTACAGCGGCCCATCGCGGGGCATGTTGATCACCTTTCACACCTCCGATCCGGAGGTCGCCGAGGTGGGGGGCACCTATGGCCCCTTTCCCGTAGATCTGTTTAGGGCGTCAGCCCCAGCGCCCGCCGAGGCATCGACCTAGGGATTGCTGGCGGGTGCTCTACCAGCCACCCATGCCCCACTCGCGGCTGTATTCCGAGGCCGATGCGATCGGCATGGAGCGGGGCACGTCTTGAATCACCTGCACCTGCATCACTTGGTTGGGTTCAATCACCAGATGTTGCGGAGAGGTACCTACCATGGTGGTGGCCCCGAGTAGGGCACCGCCCACCAGGCCAACGCCGCTCCAGCCCGTCAGCAGCAGTAGCGCCAGGGCCCCTACCCCCGCCCCCGCCGCTACCCGAGGAGGGCTGACCTGGGTGTTGCCCAGCAGGTAGTCGGAGGTGCTGGAGAAGGCCACCTGCTGTCCGGCGGGGGCAATCAGCATGGTGCTCACCCATTGCTGGCCGTTGGCAGAGGGTTCGAACTGCCCAATCAGCTGGCTGCCAGCGGGGGCCACAACGCCGTTGGTAATCGGGTCGCGAATGTCCTGGGCCAGCACCAGCACCTGGTTTTGGCTAGCGTTGATGTTGAGATCGAGGGGCTCGTCGCCCACATAGCGCAGCTCCAAAACGGTGCCTGCGGCCACCAGGGTATCGGGAGAGATGGGGCGCTCAGCCGGAGCCGGGTCAATCGCACTGGGGTTGGCCGCCTGGAGACCGTTGCTAGGGAGCGGGCTGCCAAAGAGAATCGGTTGCCCGGCCGCCGCCAGCATGATTGGTTCAGCGGGGGGAACCACTGTGCCCTGGGTGGCGGTGGTGGGGGCCGTGGGCACCACCAGCAGGTTGGGGTCGGTGCCGGTCACAACCACGGGAATGGTGGCTACCGGCGGCGGGTCTTGGGTCAGGGCGGCGATCGCGCCCTCAGAGCTGGGTTCTGTCAGCACCGGTAGCGCTGGAGCGCTGTCTGCCGCCGGGGCACTGGGGGGCAGTGCCGGGGGCTCAACGGCGATGGCTGAGGCGTCGATGACCGGCAGAACTGGGGCCGGTAGGGCCGAGGGTAAGTTCTCAGCGGCTGGTGTCCCAGGGGCCGCTGCCTGAGAGGCCGGTGTCTCAGGCGTTGAGATCGGTGCTGAGACCGCTGGGGCGGCTGGGGTAGGTAGCTCAGGGGGCACAACCGCAATGGGGGTGCCGGTGGTTTCGGCATCGATGGGAGCG
>JAIXUR010000232.1 GCA_027483425.1 Cyanobacteriota bacterium
AGAACCAATGATGGCTACGACCACAGAGGCCCTCAGCAGCTTGGAACCCAGGCATCTGTTGAGTGTTCGGCGCGTTCGTGCCCGCGCCAACTTACCCGCTCGGGAATGAAAGGCCTGACTTATTTTTCTGATCACAGCTAATTGCCCGCCATCCTCACAGCTCCCTGTAGCTTCACCCGAAATGGGTCACATTTCGGGCGGACACTGCGATCGCACCCCATGACTTTTGCTAAAGCCACGTTAGTCACAGCGCCACCGACTAAGCCACCTGGCCGATCGCCCCGCCCCCGCGCTGGTGAGGGTAGCGGCGCGGGCACTATAGGCCCACAGCGGCGGGTTCCTGAGCTCCTGATTCTGCGGGGAACAACAGACTCGACCCCTGGCTACCGCTGGCCAGGGGTTCTTTTTTGGCCCCCTAGAGGGTAGTGAAATTCCATTGCTGTCAAATATTTCGCCTGTTATCGCCCACGCCGATGAGGGCACCATAGTCAAAGAGCGACGATAGTAGCGGGTAACGGTGCCCTTTTCCATACTCAAACCGAGTAGGCCAAAGCACTGTTGAGACTCTGGTGAACGACTTCAACCGCGACATCGCCGACCTGTTTGAAGTGGAAAAGGTAGCCAGCGATGAGTGATTTAGAAATGTTGTGCCAAGCCCTCACTCTGCTCTCCCAGATGCCGGAGCCAGAGGATTCTGGTGTCGGGGTCAGGTGGGAGATGGAGCATCGCCCTAACGGCCTGTGGTTGGTGGCCGACTGCGGCCCCGATATTTCTGGCATGCGAGTAGCTCATGAGTTGTGCAAGGCGCTGTGGGAGCAGGCACCAACTGGCATCAGTTGGGAAATCAAGACCGGGGAAGAACTGTGGGATCAGGCCGAAGCCAGTCGTGTGGCAGACTGGCGAAAACGATGGGAACTCAATGTTCCCTAAGCCACCTGGCCGATCGCTCCCCGGCTTCGGTAGTAGCTCCACCCACCAGGGCACCATAGGCCTATAGCAAGCAGAGTTCCTGAATCGTCCATATACAATATCTTTTCCCCACCCCTAGCCAGCACTGGCTAGGGGTTTTGTTTTGGGCCAGGCCTTAGCGCGTATAGTGCACGCCGCGATAGGTCAGCTCTGCCATCGGCGGTTGCCCCTGCTCCAAGGTAGCTGCGGTGTAGTGAATGCCGCGATAGGTGAGCTGGGTGGAGAGCTTGCGGGTGGGCAGCGCTTGGGGAAACGACACTGCGTAGGATTGACCGCGATAGGTGAGTTGCATAGTGAGCCTCAGGTAAGGGTTTGAATGTCTCTATAGAAGGAAACAACCCCATCCCCTGCCGTCCCAGAGTAACCTTGGTGACCATTCCCACCCAAAGGTGTGATAGCGGTCACCAGCCGTGGCCCGGCCATCCAAACCCCTCGACTGGACTGTCAACCCGTATGACTCAACCCTCATCTCGCAGGTTGCCACGCTGGGCCTTGAGTTGGCTGCGTTTGGTTTTGCCATCGAGCCGTTTTTTGCGGGCGCTTTTGGAGGGCTTAGTGGGCTTGCGCGGTTTGGGGGCGGTGGTAACGCTTTGAATCAGGGCCTTGAGACGGTCGAGGGCATCGTCTTTGTTTTGCTCTTGGGTGCGGTGTTGCTGAGCCTTGAGAATAATGACGCCGTCTTTCGTGATGCGGCTGTCGTTGAGGTTGAGTAGGCGCTCTTTGTAGAGGGGCGAGAGGGATGAGGCGTTGATGTCAAAGCGCAGGTGAATGGCGGTGGACACCTTATTGACGTTTTGGCCGCCCGCCCCCTGAGAGCGCACGGCGCTGAGGTCGATTTCGCTGAGGGGGATGGCGGTGCGTGGGGTGATTTGCAGCATAGCGTTAGCTAAAGGTAGGCCTCTAATCGCCACTCCGTCAGTAGGGTTGGGCATGGGGGTAAGTAAATCAGCCCCTAGGGGTATCTTAAGGGTATCGAATGGCCGCCAGTCATGGTCGAGTACAGAATAGGTTAAAACTATGCGTGGATTGTCTTTAGTCGGGTTGCTCGTTGGGCTTGGGGTGGTAGGAACGCTGATGTTTAACCAGCTTAAGCCCTCGCCCGAAACCGGGAACTCATTGCCTACCGAGGCAATTGATAAAGCCAATGAAGCCGCTGACATCATGGAGCAGCAACAAAAGGGAGCCGCCCAATCCCTAGAGCAGCAGGCCGAGCAACCCCAGCCAGATACCCAAAATCTGCCGTAGCGGGTGCCATCCAGGGTTTTGATCTGACCGCCCCACTGGGCTGAGAGGTTATTTGAAAAGGGCTATTCCAGGTATACCTTGCCGCCAAGAGGCCGCAAAACCCTGACGGTTAAGGACGTTAGCCTACGACCTAGGTATAAACGTGAGACGTTCTTCGTGGTTAGAGGGCGCGTCAAGGGGTTAGCGATCGCTTGTCCAGCTCAAGCAGATGCCCGGTTGCTGAGAACAATTCATTGCCATTCAGCTGGCCGGTCTTGGTCTCTATAATTTTGAATCCTTCGCTGAGGTAGAGCTGTAACGCCACCTCATTGCCGCTGAGCACCGAGGTGGTAACGATGTTGCCACAGCGATGGATCGCTTGGCGCAATAGTTTTTTGCCAATGCCCCGGCGGTAATGGTCTGGCGATACGTAGAGCCAAGTCACCTCATCCTCGGCGAAGGCAATGAACCCGACCACGGTTTCACCTTCACAGGCGACCCAGACTTCGCCCTCAAATAAGCCCTCGTTCTCAAAGGTAGCCGCCAGGGAGAGAAACGCGTCAACGCCAACTGACGATCGCAGCTCATCGAGTCTGGCTCGATCGTGGATAACGGCTATGGCATCCCAATCGTCTGGGTGGTAGGTTCTGAGCTGGATCATGGCTCTGCCTCTCTACAGCGTTTCAAACACCCTCTCATACCAAATCCAAGTCACACAACCCCGATTCGAAACCGATACCTCGTAGGGAGCATTCAGTGCAATGCCCCTACAAACCGGGGGGATACGGCTAGGATTTGGTATCAATTCTGTACCTCGATCGCCGATCTGGGGGGGACGGCGGGCGCGATCGCCCCAGCCACCCATGTCCTTTTCCCTGGCAAGAGAGAAATGAAATTGCTAGGCTGTAGGCAGTTTACCGGGCTCCGATCGGTCTATGGCAACCCCGTCTAAAACCCTGTTTGAGCAGTTTCTGGCCCCGATTTTTTCCCACCTGATCGATCGCGATGCCCTGGTGCGCCTGCGCGACAGCATCGACTGGGAGGCTGGGGTGGCGGAGTTTACCAATCCCCAGGTGATCTACCCCAACTACTACAAGACCAGCAATTTCCATGGGGTTAAGAACGGCTATCTGTCAACGGATGCAGCCCTGACCTACGACCCCATTACCCAGTACGTGCTGCCTCCTGGTGAAACCTGGGTGCGCGAGAGTCTGGTGAAGGCTATTCAGGGGGTGCCCCGGCGGATTCTAGACCTGGGCTGTGGCACCGGTACCACCACCCAGATGCTCAAGCGTCGCTTCCCTGGGGCGGAGGTAATGGGCCTCGATCTATCGCCCCAGATGCTGGTCATGGCCGACCACAAAGCCCGCGCCGCTGCGGTGGAGGTCACCTTCCGCCACGGCAACGCCATGGCCACGGGGTTAGCCGCCGCCGCCTTCGACGTGGTCTGCGCTACGCTGCTGTTCCACGAGACGCCACCGGCTGTGGCCAAGACGATCTTGGCGGAGGCCTTCCGGCTGCTGACGCCGGGGGGGCAGCTGCTGGTGCTCGACGGCAACCAGCGCACTCTGCGGGCCACTGACTGGCTCAACACGGTGTTTGAAGAACCCTTCATTCGCGACTATAGCCAGGGCAATGTGGATGCCTGGCTCGGCTACGCCGGGTTTGAGGCGGTGCGCACGGAGGATGTGTTTTGGCTCAACCAGCTGAGTTCGGCCCGCAAGCCGCTACCGCTGGTTGAGCGAGGTGCTGCGGCCGGGGTAGAGGATCGCCCGGCTCCCGACCAGCTCCCCCTCCCCCAGCCCGCCTAGGGCCACAGCCCTCGGCGGGGTGACGCCGAAATTTAGCCCCGCGTACACCCGCGTACACTATGAGGTGTAGGTATGGGGTGGGACAATGGTGCGACTTAAACCCTGGCA
>JAIXUR010000618.1 GCA_027483425.1 Cyanobacteriota bacterium
AAATGCCGCCAGCGGGAGTGGAATGGAATATTCCCCTCGGGATAGTGGCGCTGCATGACATCGAGGACGTAGACGGCAGTGCTGGGTAGGGCCTCGGGGTGATACCGAAGGTGCTGGAGCTGGTCAGCCTGGGCTAGGGCGAATAGGGCGCGAGTGCGATCGCGAATCGCCTGGGGACTCTGCAAATAGGCCACTGCCGCCGCCGCCATCGCCCCTGGAGGGCCAGCACCGTTCACCAGCCCCAAATCATGCCCCAAATCATGCTCTGACATCATCGCTATTCCACCAGGTCGCGGCCCTTGACCTGGCCTAGATCGGCTTCGGTGGGAACCCCCTGCTCGGTGTAGTAGCCCGCCGCCTTTTTCGCCTCGATCTCGACTCGGGCATCGGGGGGCACCAGCGCGTCGGGAATGGCCACCCGCTCGACAATCTCAATGCCCGATCGCACGATGGCGTTGTACTTCATGTCGCTCATCGACACGAAGCGATCGATGCGGGTCACCCCTAGCCAGTGCAGCACATCGGGCATCAGCTCCTGAAAGCGCACGTCTTGTACCCCGGCCACACATTCGGTGCGGGCGAAGTAAGCATCGGCGCGATCGCCCCCCTCCTGGCGCTTGCGGGCGTTGTAGACCAAAAACTTGGTCACCTCTCCCAGGGCTCGTCCCTCCTTGCGGAAGTAGACAATCAGACCGGCCCCCCCCTGCTGGGCGGTGGTAATGCACTCCTCTAGGCCATGCACCAGATAGGGGCGGCAGGTGCAAATGTCAGACCCAAACACGTCGGAGCCGTTACATTCATCGTGCACCCGCGCCGCCAGAGGCCGGGCCGGGTCGGTAATCGCCGCCAGATCGCCCACGATGTACACCGTAATGCCGCCAATCGGGGGCAAAAACACCTTCACATCAAACCGAGTGACCAGCTCTGGAAACATACCCCCGGTTTGCTCAAACAGGGCGTAGCGCAGGTCATCTTCGCTGACCCCCAGGCGCTGAGCCACCCCCGGTAGATACCACACCGGCTCCACCGCCACCTTCGTCACCACCAGGTCGCCGCCGGGTTTGACAATGGTGCCATCTTCCTGCAGTCGCCCCTGGCGCACCGCCTCCAGCAGCTCCGGCATTTGAATGTGGGCACGGGTAACGGCAATGGTGGGGCGAATATCAATGCCCTGGGCCATCAGAGGCTGATACACATCTCCGACCAGCGCTCCAAAGGGGTCGAGGGCAACAATCTTCTTGGGATCGGCCCAGCTGGGGTGGGGGCCAATCGCAATGGTAGGAGCGGTATTGGTAAAGTCAGGCCGATGCTCAGGATCCAGCACCCCACTGGCCACCGCCAAGGCCCGATACACCGCGTAGGAGCCCGAGTGAGTGCCAATCGCATTGCGGTGGTTGGGGTCAGTCACCGTGGCCACGATCGCCCCGCGATGGAGGGGGTCACCGTGGCCCCACTGCACCGGCCCGCCCTTCAGCCCAGATCGACTCGGGTGAGAGGTGAGCACGATGTGGCGACGCTTGGGCGTCTCGGGCCTACCCAAGCTATCGGGCTGTGTCACATTCTCCAGGGCTGAACCGTTGGCCTCGCTCATAGATGCCTTGTGTCAGAGAAACAACCAATCTGCCATACTCCCCAGTCACGAAAAGCTCACAAATGACAGACAGCGCCCCTCCCCTGGGAGACCCGGCCTATTTATTCGGCAAGGGAGCGTTAGGGAGTGGGGTGTCACTCGGAGCGGCTGACGGACTGAGGGCACTGGTCGGGGCCGGGGCGATCTCCAGTTTAGCCAGCTGATCCTGATAGTCGAGCCCCAGCAGTTCGCTGTAGAGCTTGACGTAATCGATCGCCGATTTGTCCCAGCTAAAGTCTTGGGCCATGGCCCGCTGCTGTAGGGCTCGCCAGGCATCTTTATAGTGGTAGCCTTCCCAGGCGCGGATCAGGCAGGTAAACAGGTCGAGCGGTTCGTAGCGATCGAAGCAGTAGCCAGTGCCCGCCTGGCGCTCGGGGTCGTGGTGCTGCACCGTGTCGACGAGTCCACCCGTGCGCCGCACCACCGGAATGCAGCCGTAGCGCATGGCAATCATCTGGCTAATACCGCAGGGCTCAAACCGAGAGGGCATGAGAAAGGCATCGGCCCCGGCGTAGATGCGGCGACCCAGCCCTTCGCTGTAGAGCAGGTAGGTGGCCATGCGGCCCCGGTAGCGACTGGCCATTTGCCAGAGCTGGGTTTCGTAGTAGCGATCGCCCGTACCCAGCAAAATGAACTGCGCGTCGGTATAGGACAAAAAGCGATCCAAAATTTGCAGAATCAGATCGAGCCCCTTCTGCTCCACCAGGCGACCCACCAGGCCCACCAAAAAGGCCTTTGAGTTTACCTCCAGGCCCAACTCTTCTTGAATCGTAATCTTGTTGACGCGACGGTTTTCGAGGGTATCGGCGGTAAAGGTCTTGACGATGTATCTATCCGTAGCGGGATCGTAGGACTCGTCATCAATACCATTGAGAATACCGCTCAGCTTTCCCCCCACAAAGGACAACAGCCCCTCTAGCTTTTCGCCGTAGTCAGCCGTTTGAATCTGCTGGGCGTAGGTGGGCGATACCGTATTGACCCGATTGGCAAACTGCACGGCCGCCGCCATCGTGTTGTGCCCCTGCATGTACCACGGACACCAGGTCATGCGCTCCAGCTCCCAACGCCAGGGGCCCTGGTAGGCCAAGTTATGAATGGTAAATACGGTGTGGATATCAGGCGACTGGTGCATCCACACCGGAATCATGCCCGTATGCCAGTCGTGGCAGTGAATAATCTGCGGTTTCCAGTAGTTCCAGACAAACTCCGCCGCACCGTTGGCAAAGAAGGTGAACCGCCAGCTCTCATCGTCACCGCCGTAGACCTTGCGGGGGTCAAAGGCCGGGTGGCCAAACAGGTACACCGGTACGTCCGACTCGGGCAGGGTGGTTTCGTAAACCTTAAAATCGTTGAACATGGCGGTGCCCTGCCACACCGGCTCCTCAGGAATATCCACCTTATCGGGCATAAAGCCGTAGTAAGGCATAAAGATGCGCACATCGTGCCCCATGCGACGGAGCACTTTCGGTAGCGCACCCACCACGTCGCCCATGCCGCCGACCTTGGCTAGGGGCGCTGCCTCCGCCGCCACAAAAAGAATTTCCATATCGCCCGCCCTGCTGTTGGATCACTCGGTTGTCATCAGTCTACGGGGGTCTGGGCGTTCTGCCTAGATCTTGGGTGCCCTAGCAATACTCCATAATGGGATATGCGCTCAGCGTGCCAGACCGTCAGGTCGAAATTTATCGCCCTAGTAGGGATCCAGATATTTTAAATGCTCCCCAAACCCTTTCGGGGGAAGCGGTTCTGCCCGAACTAACGGTGGCTACCGCAGGGCTTTAGTAAGCACGGACAGGGTTGAGCAATTGAGGAACCCTAGGGTTGGGGCCTGCTTTTCTAGAGTATCCCAACTAAAACAATATCCCTTCCAAGGGCGCGAACTCGGCCCGTTGGGCCGGTCGCGGCGAGATCCCGGAAGGTATTTAGTTGGAACACTCCTAGCCCAAGTATTTGCTCAGCGTGGCGCTGTATTCGTCATATTTTTTGGCACCCACCAGGGTCTCTGCCACGGCACCCGATTGAAAGAACATGACGGCGGGAATGCTGCGAATGCCATAGCGCTTCGCCACGGCTTGATTGGAATCAAGATCTAATTTAAGCACCTTGACGCGATCGCCATAGGTATCGGCGAGTTGATCCATCAGGGGAGCAACCAGTTTGCAGGGGCCACACCAAGTGGCGGTGCAATCTACCACAAACAGCGACTCTGCACTCAAAAGCGCATCAAACTCGGTTTCGTCTTGAATATAGGCGGCGGGCATGGGCTAAGCCTCAATATAAAGACCTATTCTCCCACGGCGATGACCATCGCCAAGAACACAAATCTTTACAAAAATAGCCTACAGGGCCGCGTCAAGCTATCCATGGCCTGACGCCCATCTTTACTTAAGTCATTTAGCACTCCGACATCCCACCACCCCTGTAAACGTGCTAGTCTCTTTACAGAGATATAGAGATCGGTTAGCAGCATTTGTTTCTAGTACTAACGAGTTTTTCCGTTTTTCCATTGACAGACTTCTCTCCGAGATTTTGCTCTACACACCCTTTAATTCTTGGAGACCATTTATGTCAATCTACGTAGGCAACCTGTCCTATGACGTTACCAGCGAAGATCTAACCGCTGTATTTGCAGAGTACGGCTCTGTCAAGCGGGTTCAGCTTCCCACCGATCGTGAAACCGGCCGCATGCGTGGCTTTGGTTTTGTCGAGATGGCGGCTGATGCTGAAGAAACCGCTGCCATTGAAGCTCTCGACGGCGCAGAGTGGATGGGTCGCGACCTCAAAGTTAACAAAGCCAAGCCCCGCGAAGATCGCAGCGGTGGTGGTGGTTCCTTCGGTGGCGGCGGTGGCGGCGGCCGTAGAGGCGGCGGCGACAGCTTCTCCCGTGGCGGCGGCGGCTACTAAGCGCCAACGGTCATCACTAACAGCTAGGTTTGGTTGTAGAGACCACACTTAGCTAAATCTAAAAAGGGTTCAGGCATGTCTGCCTGAACCCTTTTTAGCGTTGTCCCAGGGTATGCCATCCCTAGGACAACGACAGCACCTCTTGGTTGACCCCGTTGTTAACCGGATGCTCCAGCACCTGCAGCATATCGGTCAGCAGGGTAGTGGGGGGCTGTCCGTGGGGCCAGGCAAAGGCGTGGCGAAAGGCGGCTTCCTGGCAAGCCTGTAGCCCTTCAAACCCAATCACGTCGTGGGTGAGCAGGTTTTCGTACTCAAAGGGCAAGCGCACGTTGTGCAGGCCAGCGTTGTCGGTGCAGATGGCAATGTCTACCCCGGCCTCAAAGCAGCGATCGAATACGACCTTAAGCTGGTGAATCTCCTGTAGCGTGCCGGTTTTGAGGTAGGTGGTGGGGCACACCTCCAGGCATTGGCCCCGAGCGGCCACCTCTGGCAGGAGCTCAGGGTGCCGGAGGGGAATTTGAATGCCATGGCCAATCCGCATCAGGTAGGGTAAGAGCAACGGGTGGCTGCCATCTACGGTTTCATAGAGGTGACCTGTGGTTTTCAGGCCCAGGGTTTGGGCGCGCTGGTAGAGGCGGGTAAATTCGTCGATGCGATCGCCGTATTGGGCATCGCCCCCGGCCACATCCACCGCACACACGTACTCAGGGTACTGACCCGCCAGCTCCACAATCGCCTGGTTGACCTCCTGGGGCAACCGCGAGTGCATACAGAGAATCTGCTTAGTCACAATGGGGTATTCCGGCTGCTGGCTGGCTTGGCCCACAATCTCCACAATCTCAGCCATCGCCTCAATACGCTGGTTCTGAGGCAGGTGCTCTGGGGTGCGCAGGTAGGGGGTATAGCGCAACTCTAGGTAGGCCAGATTCTCGAAAATGTAGGCCCCGCGAATCAGCCGGTAAATAAAGTAGGGCAGCGCCTCGTGGGTCTGCACGCTTTCCACCAGGGTGTGCAGTTCTAGGTATTCGGCCAGGGTGTTGCGGGGCCGGGTATAAAACTGCTCAAAGGCCAAGTAGTCAGCAAACTGACCGGAAAGATCGGGACGGTTGCGCTCAAAGTAGCGCCACAGCACCCTAGGTACCACCGAGCCACCCAAGTGGCGGTGTAGTTCAGCATATAGACTCACAGCAGCCTCCGCCTTCATGTAGGGTGATTAATCAATCGAGCCAGGCTCCGCCGCCCCTAGGGCCGCCCTAGCCACCTTGGCCAGGCTGCGCGGGCCTCACAAACCCTGACCACAACCAATCGGATTTCAAAGAAATGTAAACTCGGTATTTACCTTGTTCTATCTTATATTCCACTCCTTGAATATAAGATTAAGCACATTTGATGGGCCGGAGGTGAGAGCGTTCGGGATCATGGCCCGCCACCCTTGGCCTTCCAGGGACAGAAAGGGGGACAGAAATATTAAGTTGACACAATGACATTTACCTAGCGATAATGGGAATTTGTGTGAACTTTAGAGTCTGAATTCCCTTGGCAAACGTTGTTGTGATCGGGGCCCAGTGGGGCGATGAAGGTAAGGGCAAAATTACTGATTTGCTGAGTCGTTCAGCAGATGTAGTTGTGCGCTACCAGGGCGGGGTCAATGCGGGCCACACCGTCGTTGTTAAGGGTCAGACCTTTAAGCTGCACCTGATTCCCTCCGGCATTCTCTACCCCGAGACCGAGTGCGTCATTGGCAGCGGCACCGTGATCGACCCCAAGGCTCTAATTGGCGAGCTAGACATGCTCGACCAGCTTGGAGTTTCCTCCAAAAATCTTTTTATCTCTAATTCTGCCCACGTCACGATGCCCTACCACCGCCTGATCGATCAGGCCGCAGAAGAGCGTCGGGGCAACCACAAAATTGGCACCACTAAGCGTGGCATCGGCCCTACCTACGCCGATAAGTCTGAGCGCATTGGCATTCGCGTCGTCGACCTGATGGATCACGCCCGCCTGCGCAAGCAGTTGGAGTGGACGATTCAGTACAAAAATGGCATTCTCGAAAAGCTCTACGATCTCGCCCCCCTGGATCCGGCAGCGGTGATTGACGAATACATCGAGTATGCCGAGCGGTTGCGCCCGCATATTATCGACAGCTCTCTTCACGTCTATCAGGCCATTCGTAAGCGCAAAAACGTACTGTTTGAAGGGGCCCAGGGCACCCTGCTCGACCTCGATCACGGCACCTACCCCTACGTCACCTCCTCTAACCCGGTGGCCGGGGGGGCCTGCATTGGCACCGGCATTGGCCCCACGGTGATCGACCGGGTGATTGGCGTGGCCAAGGCCTACACCACTCGGGTAGGGGAAGGCCCCTTCCCCACGGAGCTCACCTGTGGGGTGGGCGATCTGCTCTGCACCCGGGGGGCTGAGTTTGGCACCACCACGGGGCGGCAGCGTCGCTGTGGCTGGTTCGATGCCGTCATTGGCCGCTATGCCGTGCGCATTAACGGCCTCGACTGCCTTGCCATTACCAAGCTCGACGTGCTGGATGACGTCGATGAGATTCAGGTGTGCGTGGCCTACGAGCTTAACGGCACCCGTTGTGAAGAGCTGCCAGCCAGTGCTGAGGCCTTTAGCCGCTGTCAGCCCATCTACAAAACCATGCCCGGATGGAAGCAGCCCACCGACCACTGTCGAGCCTTGAGCGACCTGCCCAAGGCGGCCCTAGACTACCTCAAGTTTTTGGCCGAGCTGATGGAGGTGCCCATTGCGATCGTATCGCTGGGGGCTAGCCGAGACCAAACCATTATCGTAGAAGACCCAATTCACGGGCCAAAGCGGGCGCTGCTCTACGAGAATGGTGAGTCCCAGGTCGCCTAGGGCCAGGCCAGACAACGTTGTTTTTTTACGTCATTATTTAGCGGGGGAATTTTTCCATGAACTTAACGATTGAATGTACAGCGCGCGATCCCAAGGCTAAGCCCAATGCTCTGCGTCGCCAGGGGCTACTGCCCGTCGTTCTCTACGGCCACGAGGGCACCGAATCGGTGTCGCTAACCGTAGTCCAAAAGGACGCGGACATGCTGCTGCGCAAGGCGGCCGTTAACAACACCATGATTGACCTGCAAATTCCAGACATGCCCTGGAATGGCAAGGCCCTGCTGCGGGAGGTGCAGTCTCACCCCTGGAAGAACTCGGTTTATCACCTCAGCTTCTTTGCCGTGAAGGCCCAGGACGCCGTCGAAGTGGGTGTAACCCTCAACTTTATCGGCGAGCCCACTGGTGTTAAAAATGACGGCGGCATCCTCAACACCGAAGTGAACGAGGTCACCGTCAAGTGTAAGGCGGTCGATATTCCCGAAAGCATTGATGTAGACGTATCTGGCCTGGGCCTGGGCGACTCATTGACCGTGGCTGACCTGGTGCTACCGGCTGGGGCCGTGGTGGCTGGGGATCAAACCCAGACCATTGCCACGGTGCTACAGGGCCGCAATGCTGACGGCGAGTCCACGGTCACGACGGCGGCCGTAGGGTAACCGTCTGGTCATCCAGAGGATGTCAGTGGGGTTGGGGGCACGGCTCCTAACCCCTTTATCGTAGTTAAGGACAATTCTGGTAACGAAAAATACCGAAGAATTTTTCTGCCTCTCAAGGGCGCAGGCCCCGCGTCCCTACTGGGACATATCTTCTTTCCCAGAAATCTCCTCAGCAACTAATGTCAGATTATGGTTGATTCCGCGCTTCCCGCTTTGATTCAGCAGATGTGTCAGCCGGGGTTTTACCCCCATCCCGTGGTTGAGCCCATTCAGCTGGTGCAAACCCATGTGTCCTACGTGCTGCTGACGGGCGACTACGCCTACAAGGTAAAAAAGCCGGTGAACTTTGGCTTTCTAGACTATTCCACCCTAGAGAAGCGCCACCACTTTTGCCAGGAAGAACTCCGGCTTAATCAGCGGGGAGCCGGGCCACTGTACCTCGAGGTGGTCGCCATTAGCGCCGTGGGAGACTCCTATGGCTTGGAGGCTAGCGCCCCCGTAGAGTACGCCGTCAAGATGGTGCAATTTCCCCAAGACACCCTGTTGAGCGCCCTGTACGATCGCGGCGAACTGACCGAAGCGTTGATCACAGACCTCGCCACTGCGGTGGCTGACTTTCACCTGGGGGCCGAAACCAGCGACTACATTAGTACGTTTGGCACTGTTGAGCAGATTCGCCTGGCCTTTGACGAAAACTACACCCAAACCGAAGGGTACATCGGCGGCCCCCAAACCCAGGCCCAGTTTGACGAAACCAAAGCCTACACCGACGCTTTCTTTGCCTCCCAGGGGAGCTTATTTGAGCAGCGGGTGGCCCAAAACTGGATTCGCGCCTGCCACGGCGACCTGCACCTGAATAACCTGTGCCGCTGGCAGGATCAGCTTTACCTATTTGACTGCATTGAGTTTAACGAGCCCTTTCGCTACGTCGATGTGATGTACGACGTGGGCTTTGTGGTGATGGATCTGCTGTCCAAGGACTGCGCGGCGCTGGCCACGGTGTTTCTCAACCACTACGTGGAGCGCACCGGCGACTGGGCCGGATTGCCCCTCCTGCCCCTATACATTAGCCGCCAGGCCTACGTGCGGGCTAAGGTAACGTCGTTTTTGCTCAACGACCCCTCGGTGGATGAGGCCACCAAGCGCAGTGCCGAACAGACCGCCGCCGGATACTATCGGTTGGCCTGGTCGGTGTGTCAGCCCCAGCGCGGTGGGGTTTATCTGATGGCGGGGTTATCGGGGTCAGGGAAATCTACCACCGCCCGGCAGTTGGCCAGTCAGATCAATGCCCTACACCTCCGCAGCGATGCGGTACGGAAGCATTTAGCGGGGGTACCCCTCGATCAGCGGGGGGATGACAGCCTCTATACACCAGCCATGACTGAGCAAACCTACGATCGCCTCCTGACCCTGGGCCTAGCCCTGGCTAAGGCAGGGTACTCGGTGATTCTAGACGCCAAGTACGATCGCCAGGCGCTGCGTCAGCACGCCCTGGAGCAAATTCAAGCGGCGGGGCTACCCCTAACCATTCTGCACTGCACGGCCCCCCCAGCGGTGCTGGAAGCCCGGATCCGCGATCGCTCGGGTGACATTGCCGATGCCACCGTGGCGGTACTGCAACGGCAGCACATGGAGCCCTTTACCCCCACAGAACAAGCTTGGGTCAGGGCGATCGACACCACCCAGGCGATGCCCCCGCAAATAGCCGCTATAGTGGGAGCACAAGGTGCGGCCTAAGAGTATTCCATCTCATCAAATATCCTGATCAAGGACACCGACCTAAGAGGTTGTTTGAAAAGTCAAAGCGTGTCTCAGATTCTACCTAGATCATAGGCTAATGCCTTGAAAATTCGGTACTTTTGCTGCCTCTTGGCGGCAAACTATACCTGGGACAACCCTTTTCAAACAACCTCTAAGCCTAACGGGCTTGTCACACCAAAACCCTGGATGAGTCACTAGCTGGAACACTCTAAACCCAAATCGTGCTGAATTCGAGACTGACCGGTGGTTGATAAAATTGTCCCGCCAGCCTTTAAAATCTGGCTAGCCTTTCTATTTATGTTCTTGCTGTTGGGCTACGGGGTGGTACCCAGCATTTTGCTGGGAGCGCTAGCGGGCTTAGCCGGGGGCACCATGACCGCCTGGTGGAATACCCTGGGCGGCGAGCCCAAGGCCTCCCTAGAGCTGCCCGAGCCCATTCGCCAGTTCAGCCGTAGTCTGCGCGCTACCCCGGCGCGGCTACCCTTTAAAAATTTCTTCGATCGCGGTCAACAGCGCTCTCCCCGAGCCCGTCGATAGGGGATAAGAAGCGGCCAGTGGGCATACTGAGCCATAGTTGTAACGCCACCTACCATGGCAGAACGAGCTTACTGGCTAGCCTGGAGCCAGGCGAAAGGACTGGGCCCAATTTTGCTGAAGCGCTTGCGCAGTCACTTTGGCACCCTGGAAGCGGCTTGGCAGGCCAACGGAGCCGACCTGCTGGCCGTAGACGGCATTGGCCTAGGGGTAGGCGCCAGCCTAGTGGAGTACCGGCAAACCCTGTGCCCCTTAGACCACCTCGCTCGCCACGAACAGCAGCACCCTAATTTTTGGACACCGGCAGATGCCGAATATCCACCCCTGCTCTACGAAATTACGGATCCACCCCCGTTGCTCTACTATCGGGGCCGCCCGGAACTGGCCAACGCGTTGCAAATTTTGCCGGCGGTGGGGGTCGTTGGCACCCGTACTCCCTCGGCCTATGGTCAGCGGTGGACCCGGCAGCTGACCCAGCAGTTGGTCGCCCACGACGTGATTGTGATCTCTGGGCTGGCCAAGGGCGTCGATCGCTATGCCCACCAGCAGACCCTGGATAGCCAGGGTCTGGCCATTGCCGTGCTGGGTACCGGAGTCGATCAGGCCTACCCCTGGATCAATCGTGAGCTCCAGGAAAAAATTGCCCACCATGGGCTGCTGCTGAGCGAGCACCCCAACGGCACCCCGCCCGATCGCGCCCACTTTCCCCGCCGCAATCGCATTATTGCTGGACTCAGTCGGGCGGTGGTGGTCACCGAGGCCCCCGCTCGATCTGGGGCCTTGATTACCGCCCAATTGGCCAATGACTATGGCCGCGATGTCTACGCCCTGCCCGGCTCCCTAGACAATCCCTGCAGTGCGGGCTGCCTAGAGTTGATTAACCAGGGGGCCCAAATGATTTTGAATGACCTGACCCTGATCACCGCCCTGGGGCAAATGCCGAGCCTGGGGCCAGAAAAGCTGGGGCTAGAAAAGCTAGGCCCAGACGAGGCTGGCGGAGACCTGGCGCGATCGCCGCTGCAGGCCAGTCGTGAACCAAGCCCTGGACCAGATACTG
This sequence comes from Cyanobacteriota bacterium, assembly GCA_027483425.1. Taxonomy (GTDB): domain Bacteria; phylum Cyanobacteriota; class Cyanobacteriia; order Phormidesmidales; family Phormidesmidaceae; genus Nodosilinea. Next base: position 11,414 of record JAIXUR010000618.1, read on the forward strand.
GCCCAGCACCGGACCTGTCGCCAGCCATGGCCCAGGTACTGGCCACCGTGATGGAGGTACCGATGACCCTCGATCAACTGGTGCAGCAGCTTGACCAGCCCACGGGAGAAATCCTAGCTACCCTGGTGCAGCTAGAACTGATGGGCCTGGTCACCCAGCTACCGGGTATGCGCTACCAGCGCCCTTAGTCGTCCCACCCAGGCGGAGGGCAGCACTGCTGTAAAAACTCAAAGCGCAGGCTGCCCAGCTTCACCAAGTCGCCGTCTTGCAGGGAGTGGCTCTGGACGGGGGCAAGGCGACGGCCATTCACCCAAGTCCCCCCGACGCTGCCCAGGTCAGTGATCAAGAATCCTCGCAACGGGTCAAAGTTGAGCGCCGCGTGGCAGTCAGCCATGCCGGGTTGGGGCATCACCACGGCGCAGCGGCTGCCTCGGCCAATCAGCCAGCGGCTACTGCACAGGGTGACCTGGATGACACCGCCGGGATTGATGTTGGTACTGAGAAAGGCGCTGTCAGCCGCCACAATACCTTGAATGTACCGATCAGTCCGGTAACAGTGATTTTTGGCCGTTAGGATCGGGTCGATAATATCGGCTACCTGCTCCAGGTCGTAGCTCAAGTTGCTAAACAGAGTATCGAGCAGCCAAGGGGCTTCTCCTCCTTGGCTGCTGTCATCGAGGCGAGAGGGCTGAGCAATCCGATGCTGCTGCTTGGCGTCGGCTGAAAAAAAGTGTGAGGAAACCATAACAAACCGTCAATTTACCGCTAGCGACGTCTCTATAAGGTGCACCAATGAGCCTCAGCCCAATGTTCCGGCGGCCCGGCGGCCCGGCTGGGGGCAAGTCGTGGTGTACCTGGTCTATGCACCCGCCCCAAAAGCCAGAGGCCGTGGGGGCTTTAGAAACTCCTTAGGGGATGGGCGAACTGCGAGTGACGATTTTCCTCAAGGTTTGGCCCCGGTGGGCTAAGCCTGTGACATTAGAATGACATTAAACGGGGTTTGTGCAAGTCGCACAATGCTGGGGTCGGTATCACTTATAAAAGCTTTACTAAACCTCCGAGAATGTACGGAAGAACTTTAAAGCCCCCCGAGACCGAAACCGCTCGCTTCCTCCCAGAATTTACCTAGGGACTTGACGTCATCTCCGGGCTGACGGGTTCGCTGTGGTCGGGCCCCTGCTATATCATCAGGATGTTTTGGATGCCCCCGCCGATGGGGTAAACCCGTGGTCAACCTTGCTAGCCGTGCCCAGCCCCCGCTAAATTTTATTGCTCCCGCCTTGGATACCCGCGTGCTGGCCCTGGCGCGGTGGGCCATGCCCTTCTGGATACGCTGGCGCGAGCACATTCGCCAGGTCGACGTGGTGAATGCCGATGGGCTGGTTCACCTATGCCAAGCGTTTAACGCCGGGGAGACTCGGTTTCTGCTGGCCTTTCGTCACCCCAGTCCGCTCGATTCCTACTGTTTGGCCTACTTAATGTGGCAGGCGGTACCGCAGCGCGCCAGGGAGTTGGGCATTGATCTCAAGCACCCGGTGCACGCTCACTTTATCTACGATCGCGGCATTCCCCTCTGGGCTGGCGACTGGGTGGGGTGGATCTATAGCCGCCTGGGGGGCACCCCGATTCAGCGGGGCAAGGTCGATCGCCAGGGGCTGCGATCGGCCCGTCAGCTCTTGGCCAATGGTCACTTTCCCCTGGCGGCGGCCCCCGAGGGCGGCAACAACGGCCACACCGAAATCGTGAGTCCCCTGGAGCCGGGGGTAGCCCAAATGGGCTTTTGGTGTGTTGAAGACATGCACAGCCAGGGCCGTTCGGAACGGGTGGCGATCGCCCCCCTGGGCATTACCTACCGCTACCTCACCCCGCCTTGGCAGGAATTGGATCGCTGGCTCAGTCGTCTCGAGCAGGCCAACGGTCTGGCGGCACCGACCCCAGCCTATGTGCCCGGAGACAGCTCCGAACCGGCCCTAGAGCAGCGCTACCGCAGACTGTACGCCCTGGGTGAGCGCCTGCTGACCCTGATGGAGGGCTACTACAATCAGGTCTATGGCACGGCCCTCTCCCAAGCCAGCTCCCAGTCCGGCTTCGGCCCTGGGGATGGGCCCGCCCCCCTGGGCGATCGCCTGGAAGCCCTCATGAATGCGGCCCTCCAGGTGGCCGAAACCTATTTTCACCTGCCCCCCAAGGGCAGCCCCATTGACCGCTGCCGTCGCATTGAGCAGGCCGGGTGGGAGCGGATCTTTCGCCAAGACATTGTGGGCGACCCGCCCCTGTCGGCGGTGGAGCGTGGGCTCGCCGATCGCGAAGCGGAAGAGGCGGGGCTACGCATGTGGCACATGCGCCTGGTGGAAAACTTTGTGGCCGTCACCGGCCAGTACGTGCGCCAGCGCCCCTCCGCCGAGCGCTTTGCCGAAACCGTGATGATTTTGCGCGACACGGTGTGCCTGGTGCAGGGCGAGAACCCCTACCCTCGCCCGCAGCTGGGGCCGCAGCGGGCGCAGCTGACGGTGGGGCCGCCCATTTCGGTGAGCGATCGCTGGCCCGACTACAAAGCCAACCGTAAGCAGGCGGTGGCCCAGCTCACCACCGACCTGCAAACGGCCCTAGAGGCGATGATTGCTCCGGCCCCTGGGGGCCTGTGAGCCGCCCGCAAAGAATCAGGCTACTCTGGGTATAGAACACCTGTTCCGTGCCCATGGCTTCTCTCCAGCCCAAATCTAAAAAATCTAACCAGGCTGGCCTGGCGCTCACGGCGGAGCAAGCGGCCGCCCTAGAGGCCCTTGACGGCTTTGTGCAGGGAGAGGAAAAGCTGTACCTGTTGACTGGTTATGCGGGCACCGGCAAGACCACCCTGCTACAGCGCTTCATTCGGGGTTTGCGCGATCGCGGCGATCAGCGCCCTATTGTGCTGAGTGCCTTTAGCAATAAAGCCACTAAGGTGCTGGTCGCCATGGCCGCCCAGTGGGGGCTGGAGATCGACGCCATGACCTGCTGCAAACTGCTGGGGTTGCGCCCGGTGATCAATGAAGACGACGGCAAGCAGATGTTTCAGCTCGATCGCCAGCAGGGCAGCCAGATCGACCGCTACCGGCTGGTGATCATCGATGAGTGCTCGATGATTAACCAAGAGCTGTGGGAGCTGTTGGTGAACGCGGTCTCGAACCTGTACCGGGGCACCCAAATTTTGTTTGTGGGTGACTCAGCGCAACTACCCCCCGTCAACGAGCCCGAGTCGGCCTGTTTTCGGCAAATTGTGCACCGGGCCGAGCTCACCGAGGTGGTGCGCTACGGCGGCGCGATCGGGGTGATTGCCGAAGATATTCGGCGGAATTTGGAGCGCGATCGCCTGCCCCGTTTCACCAGCGACACCAACACCGACAATACCGAAGGCTGCTTTGTGCTGCCCCGCCCCGCCTGGGAGACGCTGCTGATTCGCGCCTTCACCAGCCCCGCCTACCAAAAGAACCCCGACCAGGTGCGCGCCCTCGCCTACACCAACCGCCGAGTGGCCCAGCTCAACCACACTATTCGCAGCGCCATCTACGGCCCCAACGCCCTGCGGTTTGTGCCGGGCGAGCGGCTGATTGCCATTACCCCCTGCCTGGAGGAAGATGCGATCGTGCTGCCCACTTCCGCCGAGTGCGAGGTGATCCATGCGGCGCGAGGCCGAGAGGGGGAGTGGCCCCTGTGGATTTTAGAGGTAGAAACCGAAAACGGTGACTACAAAACCCTGCGGGTGCTCCACGAGTCAGGGCAGACCGAATTTAAAGCCAAGGTCGACCTGCTGGCCCAAGAAAAACGCTGGATGGAGTTTTGGGATCTCCAGCAACGCTTCCACGCCGTCGACTATGCCTACAGCCTCACGATCCACAAAAGCCAGGGGTCAACCTTTCAAGATGTGTTTGTGGATGTGCCCTCAATGCTGTCCAACCGCAACGTGATCGAGCGCAATCAGCTTTGCTACGTGGCCTTTACCCGCGCGGCCAAGCGACTGTTTCTGTACCAGTGATGCCATGCGAGGCAGGGCAGACACAGGGGTCTGCCCCTACGCACCCAATCATGGCTCCAACGGTCTCACGACCACCTCATCCCCCACAGCCAGGCCCAATTCGGCGGCCCGTCCGGCCCGTAGCTCGATCACCTGATCGATGGGCTGGGGGCCGGGGCCGTAGGTGGGGCAGGGTTCAGCGGTGCAGGGGGGCACCGCCG
>JAIXUR010000465.1 GCA_027483425.1 Cyanobacteriota bacterium
CCCCCCGCCACCTCCCCGATCCCAAGGCCAAGAAGTAGGGAGATTTCTGGCCAAGAAGCTACCCCCGGTAGGGGCGCAGAGCCCTGCGCCCTGGCCAAGAATCAAAATTCTTCGGTATTTTTGTTGCCAGAATTCTCCTAGATTCAGCCGACAGCCCCCGGCCCTAATCCGCCGGAATCACCCGCACCGTACCCACCAACTCAAGGCCCGCCGGGCCCACCGTCAGGGTGTGAATGTCCACCTCAGGCCCCAGGTCAAAGATCACATCCTCTAGGCTGACCTGCGTCGGAGCGTCGTTGATCGCAGAGATCACCTGGGCCACGGGCTGACACAGACAAAGCCTGCGCCCCTCCGCCATGACTAACCCCGTGGTCAGCTCCAGGCGATCGCCGGAGGGCTGGCTAGGGGGCCAGCCCAGGGTCAGGCGGTCGGGCTCCAGGGTAATTGCGATCGCCGCTGTCCCGTCCCCCGGTTCTAGCCATTGGTCGAGGGCCATCGGGGTTGCAGCGCCCGCCAACAGCTGCTTCAGCACATCCTGCAAGCCCTGGGCCAGGAGGGGCGATCGCAGCGACAGCCGTAGATCCTCTGCCCCCATGGTCACCTGTCCCGTCACCGGAAACGGCTGCAACAACCGCAGGGCCTTACCGCGCAGCACCTGGGGCAAATTGACGCGAATATCGGCCGCCTGCACCTGGGCCTGGCTGACGTACAGCCCTTGGTAAACCGCCTGACGCGCCACCAGGTTGACCCCCGGTAGGTAGCCCCCTAGAATCTGCCGGTCTTTGCCATCGATGGCAAACTCTAGGCCCTCAATGTGGTCGAGCTGGGTATGCAGCCAAAGGCGAATCGCGGGCGGCAGGAGGCGACTAATGAGGCGACTGCCCCGTCCAGGGGAGGACCCAGAGGACGACTCAGAGGCGGGGGGAGCAGCAGGGTCGGAGGGCATAGGCAAGCTGAAACGGCAGCAGACGGGACGTTAGGAGCAACCTCATTACGCCTGGGAAGGGAAATCGAAAGGGAAATCGCACCCCCAAACTCTAGCAGGGGATGGGGCGAATTTTGGCAACCCAGGCCCGTGGGGCGAGGAAAATTGGGCCTGGGCCCAAGGACGTTGACGGTAGAATTCCGATCCTAATGTCATGAAATTGTGACGCAATAATGCTCACGGGGATCAATTTGTCAGGATATCCTGACAAATTGATCCCCAAACCCCTGCTTTCTCGCGGCCTATGCCAGAAACGCCTGGCCAGGGGCTTGATCCCCGCGATGGTTTTTGGCATATTACAAGGCAACGGTTGATCCCCGCCCCAGGCTCTATGCCTGGCAAGAGGTCATTAAGATTTTGACGCGGTGGCTAAGTCGAGCCGCTGGGATCACGGGTTAGGAGTTTGGGCCTTGTCTGATGCAGGCGTCCCTACCTTCCCCAGCTGTCGTTTGTCTGCTGCCCTAGTAGTCCTTATAGGAGAGTGCTCTATGTCATCACCCCGCCCACCCCTAGAAGAAATGACCCTGCGGCAGCTCCGCAAGGTGGCTAGTGAGTACGAGGTCTCTCGCTATAGCCGGATGCGCAAAACCGAGCTGATTGAAGCCATTGAGGTCATCGAGGCCCGCAAAGGGATCCGCACAGCGGCGGCCCCAACTCCGGTGCCCGCCATGGCTGGGGTAACCGCCGCCGCTGCGCCGACCCCGGTTGCTCTCTCGGTCGAAGCCCTAGCCTCCATTGATGAGGGCCTAGCCGATCTGCCCAGTGGCTACGGTGAAAGCCGCATTGTGCTCATGCCCCGCGACCCCCAGTGGGCCTACACCTACTGGGATATTCCCCATACCCACAAAGATGAGCTGCGGCGCCAGGGCGGGTCGCGTCTGGCCCTGCGCTTCTACGATGTCACCGGCATTAACCTCGGCTCCCAAACTCCCCACAGTTTGCAGCAGTACGAGTGCGACGAAATGGCTCGGGAGTGGTACTTGCCCATTCCGGTCAGCGATCGCGACTACGTGGCCGAGATCGGCTACCTCTGCAACGATGGCCGCTGGCTGGTGCTGGCCCGGTCTCTGCCCGTCCATATTCCCCCCGTGTACCCCTCCGACTGGATTGAAGACCACTTCATGACCGTCGCCTGGCAGGCGGATCTGCGCGGTCAGACCCTGCTCACCCTCAAGCACCCCAGCCAGCGCGCCGCCGAGAGCACCAGCGCCATCTACGACAACGTCTTTGCCATGACAGAATCGGCCGAGGCTCAGCGGGTGGCCGGTTCCCTGTTTGGCTCCATGCAGCATGTACCGGCGTCCATGGCCCCCGAAAAGGCTGTCAGTTCCTACGTCTTTCCCTCGGGGGCGGGGCTGTGGGCGGTGCCTGCGGCGGGTGTACCGACGATGTCCGGGCTGGGGGTTGGCGTACCGACGATGTCAGGGCTGGGGCTGGGGGTTGGCGGCGAGCTAACCATGTCCGGGGCAGGGCTGACCATGTCCGGGGCAGGCCTAACCATGTCCGGGGCGGGCCTCTTGCCAGGCATTCGCCCACGCCAGTTCTGGCTGGTGGCCGATGCCGAGCTGATTGTCTACGGGGCCACCGAGCCCGATGCCACTGTCACCATTGGCGGTCAGCCGATCAAGCTCAACTCCGACGGCACCTTCCGGTTCCAGATGTCGTTCCAGGACGGCAACATCAACTATCCAATCATGGCGGTAGCGGCCGATGGCGAACAAACCCGCGCCATCCACATGACCTTCGATCGCGCTACCCCCGCGCGCCGCACCAACACCAAAGACGAAGCAACGTTGGAGTGGCTGCCCTAGACTGCCCGATGCTGAACGGCAGAATCACACAGTCAGGAGTGCCCTTAGGGGCGCTCCTTTTTTTTGAGGCGGTTTTTAAGTGAGACATCGGGCATCTCCCCGCATAGAATTAGGTGTTGGCGACCCACCTCTGGCGACCCAGGCTTTGGCTATAAATTCTACGCGAACTCCTAAACCGTGAAGCTATTCCTATTCCACACTCCCGAAGAAGTGCCCAACCAGGGCCTGCCCGACTGCGCGATCGCCATTGATGTATTGCGGGCGACCACGACCATGGCGGCGGCCCTCGCAGCAGGGGCCGAAGCCATTCAGGTGTTTAGCGACATTGACACCCTGCTCACCGTGAGTGAAACCTGGCCCCTCGACAAGCGTCTCCGGGCCGGTGAGCGGGGCGGCGGCAAAGTCGAGGGCTGCGACCTGGGCAACTCGCCCCTGGATCATTCCGCTGAGCGATCGGGCGGCAAGCGGCTGTTTATGAGCACCACCAATGGTACCCGCTGCCTCAAGCGCATCGAGCAGGCCCCCCTGGTGATTACCGCCGCCCTAACCACCCGCCAGGCGGTGGTCGAGTTCTTGCTCGAGCACCGGCCTGAGACCGTGTGGCTGGTGGGGTCTGGCTGGGAAGGCACCTACTCCCTCGAAGACACCGTCTGCGCCGGGGCGGTCATCCATGGGGTGATGACGGCTACGGGGCAATCCTTTAAGGATCTAGCGGGGAACGATGCCGCGATCGCATCGGTGAGCCTCTACCTACAGTGGCAAGACCAGCTGCTGGACCTGCTGCACTACGCCAGCCACGGCCAGCGGCTGCTGGGTCTCGACAACGAAGCCGACCTCAAATACTGCGCCCAGCTGGACGTGCTCACGGTTGTGCCCCGCCAACAAGAAGCCGGGGTACTGGCCCTGTAACTCACCCATCACCCCAGGGGGCAGACCCTGGGGTGATGGGACAACGCCTGAAAGACTGAAATGTAAAGACTACACCCCACCCGTAGGATCCACGGGCGCACATAGTATAGACTTGTATCATTAGATACTTGCAAGATTGAGAAGAAGCTTCATAATCCGATTACAACTTCTTTACATTCCCTCCCCTATAGTGAGGGGGAACCGAGAGGTTCTTATACGGCACGTACTATACTGAAACATCTAAAAAACCTGGGCCTCCAGTCTTCGGACTGGGGGCCTTAGTTTTGGCGGCCAGACGTGACGCTGAGGAGTGAGAGGTTATGGGGGGCCAGATACGGGGCCAGATATGGGGGAAGAGCGAAGGGCCGGTACAGCGATTGATGGTGGAGCCGAGTCAGGTGATCGCTGACCAGCTTCACCTCAGCGACCAGCAGCAGCATTATTTGTATCGAGTGCTGCGGCTGGGGGTTGGGCAGCAGGTGCTCGTCCTCGACGGCCTGGGCCACCAGTGGATCGCCACGCTGACGACCACCGTGGGCGTGGCGGCGATCGCCCCGGCCCCACCCTCGCCCCAGGCGACCCCAGCCCCGATTACCCTGGCGATCGCGCTGCCCAAGGGCAATGGCTTTGACGAAGTGGTGCGCCAGACCACGGAGCTGGGGGTGACCACGCTGCAGCCGGTGATTAGCGATCGCACCCTAGCCCAGCCCAACCCCAAGAAGCTAGAGCGCTGGCAACGCATTGCCGCCGAGGCCACCGAGCAATCTGAACGACTGCTGCTACCCGTGATTCTCCCCCCCCGGCCCTGGCGAGATTACCTCCAACAATCCGAGCCAGGCCAGCGGTGGATCTGCGTCGCTCGAGGGGGCGCTCAGGGCGATGCCCCCCATCTACTGGCCGCCGCCCTGGCCAGCGATCCCCACCGCCCCGCCGCGATCGCCACCGGGCCCGAGGGCGGCTGGACCGAGGCCGAAGTTGAGGCGGCGATCGCCGTCGGGTTCGAGCCCGTTTCCCTGGGGCCCCACATTCTCAGGGCCGTCACGGCTCCCCTGGCGGCCCTCACCCTAGTCGCTGCCGCCCGCACCCTCGGCCAGATCTAGCGCCGCCCGAAACCGTCTTCGGAGTCATTCTCAATAACGAAAAACTATTGCAACTGACCTGAATAATTCGCTACTATTCTCAATAACATCGGGTTATTGAAATCTAGTTGGGAGGAATCAAGCTGTGGCTGCTTACACTCCGTCGGCCCTTAAGGCCGAGCTGAACGAGCGTGGCTGGCGCATGACTCCCCAACGGGAGACCATGCTCAAGACCTTTCAAAACCTGCCCGAAAGCACCCACCTGAGCGCCGAGGATCTCTGCGATCTGCTCAGCAAGGAAGGGGAGCCGATCAGCCTATCCACCATCTATCGCAATCTTAAGCTGATGGCGCGCATGGGTATTTTGCGCGAGCTAGAGCTAGCCGAAGGCCAAAAACGCTACGAGATTAACCAGCCCGCGCCCCATCACCACCACCACCTGATCTGCGTGCGATGCAACAAAACCATCGAGTTTAAAAACGACGCCGTGCTAAAGGCCGGAGCCAAAACCGCCGATCGCTCTGGCTACCATATTTTGGATTGCCAGTTGCTGATCCACGGCATTTGCCCGAGCTGCCAGCGCTCGATTGTGCCCATCTAACGATAGGTTAGGGTTGACAGCCGTCAACCCTAATTCCCCCCTCTACAGCACCTCGTGGGTGTACTTGTGCTGCTTCACGTTGTCATTTTTTGAAATTTTGCGCTGGCTGTTGAGCACCCGCTTTTTCTCAACGGAGTAGTTGAGGTCGCGGCGGTGGGTCCCCACGGGCACCAGGGTCGCGGCGGCGGGGCGAGACTGGTAGGTGCGTGCAGCGGCCTCTAACCGCTCTTCAAAGTCGGCACAGGGCTGGGCCGTTGCTGTCACCAGATCGGGCAGATCGAGGGCGAGGGCTTGGGCCAGGGTGGTGCCGCAGAGGGCGCTGTAGGAGGTAGGCACCCCCTGAAGCACCGACTCTAGATAGGCAGAAGGAATGGGCTCAAGCACTTGCAGCTCGAGGGTGTCTCCCTCTTGGCGCAGGAAGCAGGTGGCCAGCCCCACCACCACATAGCTATCGGCGGGCAGGGTATGGGCGGGGGGGTGGGATGTGGTTTGAACCATGGACTTTACCAACGTTAGACTACAGTGTTGCGATCGCGGACTACTGCGCCCGCCCTACGGTTTCGCATTCTAGCGTGGCTCCTGGGGCTGGTCGGGGGCGATCGCCGATTTCCACACGAAGGTTAATTATCTAGGGTTAATCATGGCCCAGTCGCAGACTGGCGGCACCCTATCATGGAGAAGAGCACCGTTATGTTGACTAGCTATCTCACTGGATTCTGCGATGACGGCTTATACCATTAAGCTCCAGCCTGCCCTGACTATGAGCGATGCACAGTTTTACCAACTGTGCATCACCAACCCTGACCTGAAGTTTGAGCGCAATGCCCAGGGAGATCTGCTGATTATGTCGCCAACGGGTGGAGAAACCGGCCAACGCAATGTGGAACTGGCGACGGAGTTTGTGCTGTGGAATCGCCGCCATCGACGTGGGGTCGTCTTCGACTCATCTACGGGCTTTAAGCTGCCTGGAGGGGGTGAGCGTTCTCCCGATGTGGCCTGGGTCGAGCAGTCTCGTTGGGATGCCCTGACGCCTGAGCAGCGGCAGGCGTTTCCGCCCATTGCCCCTGATTTTGTGCTGGAGTTGCTGTCGCC
>JAIXUR010000368.1 GCA_027483425.1 Cyanobacteriota bacterium
CTTACCCACCATCCTCGACGCAGGGCAGACACACGGGTCTGCCCCTACCCACCCCTCCACCCCTCTACCCCTCCACCCACTCACCCCCATGCCCACCGTCACCTTCCCCCTCGCCTACCTACAACGGCTCACGCCCACCGCTCCCCAGCAGTTGGCCCAGCAGGCCTTTGACTACGGCCTGGATGCCACCCTGGGCGATCAGACCCTGGAGGTTGAGGTCACCGCCGAGCGGCCTGATTTACTGGCGGCAGAGGGGTTCACCCGCGCCATCAATATCTACAACGGCTTGGCCCGCGCCGTGCCCGACCAGTTGGCCCCCTCCGGTCGTCGGGTGACTGTACAGCCCGAGGTCTTGCCCCTGCGGCCCCACATCGCCGCCCTGGTGGTGCGGGGGGCCGATCTGCAAAGCGGTGGCCTCGAGGTGCTGGTGCAGTTTCAAGAGAAAGTGACCCAAACCTTTGGTCGCCAGCGCAAAAAAATTGCGATCGGTGTCTACGACCTCGACAAAATTAGCGGCGACCTCACCTACGGGGCCGAGCCCCTGGATGGGTTTTCCTTGGTGCCCCTGCACGGTACTCAGCCCATGACGGCCCGGCAGATTTTGCACACCCACCCCGCCGGTAAAACCTACGGCTCGGCTCTACCGGCGGGCGATTTGGCCCCCCTGTTGCGCGATGGCAGCGGCGCGGTGCTCTCGCTACCACCGATCATCAACGCGGCTGACATTGGCGAGGTCACGGTCAACACCCGCAACCTATTGATTGATGTCACCGGCATTCTGGCCCAAACGGTGCTCGAGACCGCCAACATTCTGGCCCATAATTTTTTAGACACCGGGGCCGAGGTGCAAACCGTCGATATCATCACCCCCCAGGGCCGCCTCGTTACCCCCAGCCTGGCCCGCCGTCCGGTGCAGTTTTCGGCCAAGTACCTGAACGAAATCATGGGCAGCGCCATCCCTAAGGCCAGCCTGGGGTCGGTGCTCTCCCGCATGGATTTAGAGGTCAGCGGCACCGATGTGGTGTACGTGCCCACCTACCGTACCGACATGTTTAGCCAGGTAGACCTGGCGGGCGATTTGCTAGTGGCCCTCGGTATTGGGAGCCTGCAAGCCGAGCCCCTGACGGTGAAGTTTCACCTGGGAAAAGCCGATGGTCTGCGCCAGGCCATGTTTAGGGTGGGTGACCTGGCCCAGCGCATGGAGTTGATGGAGGTCAAGAGCTTTGTGCTGACCGACCCCGATATCCTCGATCTGTTTGCGGCCCCCTACGTGCAAACTGGCAATGCCAAAAGTCGTGCCTACAGCGCCACCCGCACCACCCTACAAGCGGGGCTGCTGGAGATTCTAGCTCGCAATATTAGTGCGCCTAAGCCGATCAATATCTATGAGACCGGAGAAGTGCTGCGGTTTACGGCTAGCGGCGACCTTCGCGAAAGTCAGGGCTGGGGCTTTGCTAGCCTCGATGCCCGCGCTTCGTTTACCACCGCCAAAGCCTATATGCAGACGATGCTCAAAGCCCTAGGACTGAGCTACGAGCTAACGGTGTGTGAGGCCCCTTACTACATCCCTGGGCGGGCGGCCACGGTGCGGGTGCAGGGTCAGCCCGTGGGCGAGTTCGGCGAAATTCATCCCCAGGTGCTGAATTATTTTTCGTTCCCCGAGCCAGTCTGCGCGGGGGAGTTAGACTGTACTGCCAGCCTGATGACAGACCTCGCATCGGCGGATTAACTGTCCCCACGACTGGCGGCAGAGCCGCGCATTTAAAAACACTATCTATGGGTCAGCAAGTGGGAGGTATAAGGAAATTTTAATAAAACTCATTACCCTAACGTTTGAGCAATTTTGCTTTGAATATCGTCTAACCCATAGGAAGCCTGTACCGGGAATCGAATTAAGGCTAATTTAGCGCTATCTACTGCCTGGTTGAGAAAGTCGTCGCGCTTGACTCGATCTACACGGCTATGGCTACTGTCATCTAACTCAACTGTGGCTAAGACTTTCAAGCTTTCTTTGTCGCAGAGTACAAAATCAAAATGTTTAGCTGAAATTTTGTTGAAAGCCCGTTGCCAATCACTTCGGTTAGAGGTTTGCGGCTTGATGACGTCTGCCACTCGCACCTTACCAAATACTAAGAATTGGCCTGAGGTAGCTTCTTGTAAAGCGTTAAAAAAGACTAGCTCAGCTGGAGTAAACAAAGATTTCTGAAGGCGATAGGTATAAACTTGGTCAGAGTCAGCTGGTTCACTCTGAGTAGCAGGTGAAACAGAGGAGCGCTTTTTCCCAGTCCTCTTATCGCTAGACAAAGCCAGCACTCCAGCCCCAACAGCAATACAAATTAGCAATACAAATATAAACGTCGGCAATTGAATATACCTCTGAAACATTTTGAGGCTAGGGTACCCACCCCAGGTTATAAAATGGGCACATTCCCAATGTTCGAGTATGGATCTTTAAAACGATACACAATTCCTTGATTTGAGTCATCAGAGGCTACCAAATGTTACGGTTGCAACCAAAATCGTGACGCAACCGCTCAAAGCCGTTGGGGTTGGTTAGTCTAATGAGTATCCTCCCTAACGGGTTTAGCCATGACCGACCCATCCCCCGAGCAATCTCACCGAGTTTACGCCAAACCCGCCGACGGCCATATGTCCCTGGGGCGAGGGGTGCGTCAGGTGTTGTTTTTGGTGCCTACGGCGCTGTTGTTTGCCCTGTTATTTTTTGGGCTGCCCCCGCGCCAGCGTACGGTAGGGTTCACCGCTGGAGCCATGATCGCCGTGCTGTGGAATCTGGTGGTAAGCGGTGTACGGGTCGCCGCCGAATGGGAGCGGGGGGTGATTTTGCAGTTGGGCAATATTCAAGCCGTGCGGGGGCCGGGGCTGATGTACGTGGTGCCGGTGCTGGAGGCGGTGCAGTTTATCGACACGCGCACCCTGGTGATCAATATTCCGCGTCAGAAGGTGATTACCCGCGACAACGTGCCCGCTGAGATTGACAGTGCCCTGTTTTTTCAGGTCAGCGATGCCCAAAAGGCCGTGACCTCGATCCAAGACTTTCGCTTTGCGGTGTCGCAGTATGCCCAGGCGGCCCTGCGGGATGTGGTGGGCGGCCTGTCGCTGGATGAACTGCTGTCGGAGCGGGAGCAGATTCAAACGCAGATTGGCACGATTGTGGAGGCCCAGGTGCAGGAATGGGGCATGCACATCGACTCCATTCGCCTACAGGATATCGAGCTGCCGGAGGACCTAAAGCGGATGATGTCGCGCCAGGCCTCGGCGGAGCGAGAGAAGCGGGCGACCATTACCAAGGCCGATGGCGATCGCCTTGCGGCCCAAAGTCTGGCCGCCGCCGCCGAGATCATGGAGGCCAACCCCATTGCCCTAGAGCTGCGCACGCTACAAAGCATTGATGGCCTGGGGGCTAGCCCATCGAACACCGTGATTTTGTTTCCGCTGGAGCTGTCGAAAGCCCTAGGAGATCTACGGACTAGGCCCTCCGATCAGGGGTAGCCCCTACGGCCAGCGGTGTCATGGTCATAATGGTAAATGTTATTCACCCATTCAACTCACCATGCGACTACTACACACGATGCTACGGGTTGGCAACCTGGATCAGTCTCTGGCGTTTTACTGCGACGTGCTGGGGATGACCCTGCTGCGCAAAAAAGACTACCCCGGCGGCGAGTTTACCCTGGCCTTTGTGGGCTACGGCGAAGAGTCTGACCACACTGTGCTAGAGCTGACCTACAACTGGGGCGTCGAGTCCTACGACCTGGGCACCGCCTACGGCCACATTGCCCTCGGGGTGGAGGATATCTACGGCACCTGCGATCGCATCAAAGCCCAGGGCGGCCAGGTGGTGCGCGAGCCCGGCCCCATGAAGCATGGCTCGACGGTAATCGCCTTTGTGCAAGACCCCGATGGCTACAAGGTAGAGTTGATTCAACTGGGTAGCTCGGAGGGGCACCGGCAGGCCGCCGAGCCCGAGATGGCGGTGGGTTAGGCAGTTAGGAGGGTGAACGGTGAGCGGCAGGCAACAGGCGGGATGAAACTGCGCCCCTACCTGGAAAAGAGAATTTCCCCAGGTAGGGGCGCAGGGCCTGCGCCCTTGAGAGGCATCAAAGTGCTGGGGTATTTTCGTGATCAGAATTGTCCTTAAATCTGGTCATCTCTTGGGATAGGGCCTTCTAGAACGCGTAGTTCACGGTGGCCGTAAACTCGGTGTCGGTGTTGCCGGAGGTAAACAACACATTGGCGTTGAGGTCGATCACGATATGTTGAGCCACGCTCCAGTCCAACCCGCCGGTGATCATGGGGTCGACGGTGGAGGTGCCGCCCGCATTGTAGGCCACCCCAGCGCCAGCGTAGGGGGATAGGCTTTGGGTAACGGCAACATCGACGGAAAGGGGCAATCGCAGTTCGGTGCTGCTATCAAAGATCACGGCGGGGCGCACCGAGAGGGTGACAGTACTACCCAAGTCGGCGATTTTGGCTTTGGAGTCCAGGACAAAGGACGTATTGTCGTTAAAGCCAGCCCGCAGCCCAGCGCCAACATAGTAGTCTGGGGCCTGCTGGGCCAGGGCGGCGGGGGCAGCGATCGCCCCCAAACCCAGGGTCATCAAAGCGGCCAGTTTAAGATTCATCATCACACCTCACCGATCAAAACCCGTCATCACACTTCGAGTGTGCGTCAGCTAGGTGGATCTACGGTCGCCTGGGGCCAAATCCTCCTAGAAATCCCTTACGGGAGGTAGGTTTAATAAAGGGTGTGTGAGGTTTTGGTTGGGGTCAGCCGAGGGCGATCGCCCCGAGAAACCAGTCCTTGACTATCGCTTCAGTACAGACACATTAGAATAGTGACGCTCCTACCATGGTGCCAGCCTTGTGCTAGACCTCGCCCAGCTCTTTCCCTTCCCCCTCGACGATTTTCAGCGCCAGGCGGTAGATGCCCTTGATGCCGAGAGGTCTGTGGTGGTGTGCGCCCCCACCGGCTCCGGCAAAACCCTGATAGGCGAATACGCCATCTACCGGGCGATCGCCCACGGCAAGCGGGTGTTTTATACCACTCCTCTGAAGGCGCTCTCGAACCAAAAGCTGCGCGATTTTCGCGAGCAGTTTGGCTACGAAAATGTCGGGTTGCTGACCGGCGATCTCTCCATCAACCGCGACGCCCCCGTGGTGGTGATGACCACCGAAATATTTCGCAACATGCTCTACGGCACCCGCATTGGCGAAACGGGCACCACCCTGCAACAGGTAGAAGCCGTCGTCCTCGACGAATGCCACTACATGAACGATCGCCAGCGGGGCACCGTGTGGGAAGAGTCGATTATCTACTGCCCGCCCGAGATTCAGCTGCTGGCGCTGTCGGCCACGGTGGAAAATAGTGGCCAGTTGACCGACTGGCTGCAAAAAGTCCACGGCCCCACGGAGCTGATCTATTCCGACTTTCGCCCGGTGCCGTTACAGTTCCACTACTGCACTGGTAAGCGGCTGGTGCCCCTGCTCGACAGCGCCCAAAAGGCGATCAACCCCCAGCTCAAAAAGCAGCGGGCGCCCCAGCGCCAGCCTGGGCAGCGCGGCGGCGGACGGGTGAGCCTGCCCTTTGTCATGGGTCAACTGCAAGAGCGGGATATGCTGCCCGCCATCTACTTTATTTTTAGCCGCCGGGGCTGCGATAAATCGGTGGATGAGGTCAGCCACCTGTCGCTGGTGACCGAAGATGAAGCGCGCGAGCTAAAACTGCGGATTGATACGTTTTTAGCCCACAATCCCGACGCCGGTCGGGCCGGCCAGGTGGGGCCGCTGTATCGGGGCATTGCCGCCCACCAC
>JAIXUR010000263.1 GCA_027483425.1 Cyanobacteriota bacterium
CCTCAGGGTTAGATCTAGGGTTGCCATCTATGCCCTGACCATTAGCTTGCCCAAGCTACAGGATCTGTTTTTTACCCAATACACGTCTGCCGTGAGCGGGAACATCATCGAACCCGTGGTTTTGTGGCGGCTAGGAAACCAATCACCACCTTTGCGATCGCCCAAAGCAGACTCCATCCCAACTCACCCCAGGCGCTTGAGCCATCGCCAATCTAGCCATCTCCGTGCCGATTCAGTTCCACCCTTCAACGAGGCCACGTCCCATGACTCTGAATACCACCACTCCCAAGGTCAGCCTGATGGCTGAAGTGCCAGAAGAGCTCTACGAAGCGCTCCAGACCTACCTGGAGGGTAACCCCGCCTGGAACCAGCACCGGGTGTTTTGTGCCGCCCTCTCACTGTTTTTAATGCAGAACAACCGATCCGACGGTCAAGGCTCGGCCCCAAAGGGCCACCGCGACGTTAACCGGATCTATCTAGATGCCCTGTTTGACTATACGGCCTAATCTACAGGGCCTAATCTACCCAGCCAATGTCAGCATCGGTCAGCATTGGGTTAGGCTGCGCTGTCTGGGGCTGGTATTCGGGTACTCCCCGGTGGTAGGCGGGCTTTCCCTGGGTCTCCACCGGGCGGCGGGGCAAAATATCGACCCCCGAGATGCGGCGGGGAGTAGGGGTTGCGGCCGGCGGGGCCGGAGCGGCCGCTAACTTGAGGATGGTCTGTTTCGCCTCATCTAGCTCAGACTGGGTGGCGGCTAGGGCGTCAGTCTTGGTCTTGGCGGTGGCCTCCGCCTGAGCCAGGCTGTCTTTCAATTCAAACAGTCGTCCCTGCTGGGTTTCCAGGTCTTTTTGCAGGCCAGAAACCGATTTTTCCAGCTGGACGTTATCTTTTTTGGCGGCGGCCAGCTCTTTCTCCAGGGCGGCCAAGCGCTGCTCGAGGTCAGCGGCTGGAGCGACGGCCGGAGCCGGTTCAGCCCCAGCGGGCTCGACGGCCAGGGTGGCTGGGGCAGAGGTGACCGGAGCCGCCGATGGGGCGGTAGATTTGCCGGTCGCCTTGGTCGTCTTAGGGGCTTGGCGGCTAGAGACCGTGCGGCGACCCGAGGTACTGCGGCGGCTGGGGGTAGTCTTAGGGGCCACCTCGCTGACCGGAGCCACGGGCCCAGGAGGGGTTGGATCAGCCTCAGCCTGGGGAGCCGCTACGGTGTGGTCTGGGGCGTCAGCCTTATTCACTTCTTCTTTGAGCAGGTCGGAGAGGCGTTTTTTAGTCATGGCTGGGTCCAGTCTCGCTGTAGTTCTTCGGCAACTCGACAGTAGTCAGAACGGGCTTCCTGGCTGTTTTTGCCGTGCCATTGGAGCACCGACACCCCGTCTAACGCGGCCCGCTCATGGGCCTTATAGGTACGAATAAACGCATTACAGGCCGGAATGTTTAGCTCCAGCAGGGCGTTCTGGGCTTCGATGGCTTCGCCCACACTGCGGGAATCCACCTTCGTCAACAATACTCGATGGGATACCCCGCTGGGCGATACTGCTTCATTCACTGTAGTAATCAGCACCGCCAGATCCATGGGCGCGGGCGGTGTGGGCAGCAGCAGATAATCCGCCGAGGGAATCACGGCGGCCAAAATCGCTGACCCCAGGGCCGGAGGGGTGTCGACAATGATTAAGCTATGGGAGTGCTCTTGGCTGAGCCGCTTCAGCCGGGCGGGGTTAGTTTCTGGTTTGACCTCAAAGCCTAAATCGATCGGACTGCGGCTGGTCCACCACAGGGCCGACCCCTGGGGATCGGCATCGACCAGAAGTACGGATTGGGTTGCGGCAAACACGGCGGCCAGGTTAACGGCGGTGGTGGTTTTGCCCACGCCCCCCTTACCGTTAAAAACTGCTAACACAATGGGGCTAGCCAATCCAAGTCCTCCTCGGGGTGCTGAGCGTCAACGGGCCAGTCTCCTCTCCCGGTCTCGTTTCTAGAAGATACGCCAACGCTTGGGCCTGCGCCAGGGTAGGCCAGGCCGTGGCTAGCGCAGGAGCTGCTTAACGGTGCCGAGCATGTCGGCGGGACGGAAGGGCTTGGTGATGTAGGCATCGGCCCCCTGCTTCATGCCCCAGTAGCGGTCAAACTCTTCCGACTTGCTGGAGCAGATGATGACGGGAATCGCTTGGGTGGCGGCGGTGTTTTTAATCCACCGACAGAGTTCGTAGCCGTTCATGTTGGGCATCACAATGTCCAGCACAACCAGATCGGGGGGTGTCGCTTGGATCATCTCCTGGGCTTCTACGCCGTCCTTGGCTTCTACTACGGTGAGGCCGGCCTTAATTAGCAGCCCAGCGATCATTTCCCGCAGCGTTGAGCTGTCATCGACAATTAGCACTGTACTCATACCGATGCCTCGCTGACGGCAAGTGGGCCGCCCGTTGCTCCGTAGCTATTATGGCCAATTTGGTCAAAATCTAACACTTTTTTAAGACCTTTAAGACCATGCTATCGCAGCGAAAACTTTCGCACCGCCAGCAGGCTGCCCATCAGGCCCACGAAGATACCCAGACCCAGGAGAGCGGCCGGCAGCAAAATGAGCTGTTGGGGGGTCAGCCGCAGGCCCTCGACGACAAATTGAATAAAGTCGGCCTGCTGGGCGGCTAGCTCGGTTAAAAAGCGCTGAATAGCCAACAATAGCCCCCAGGCGACGATCGCTCCGGCTAGCCCAAAGGCGGCCCCCTGCAAAATAAAGGGCAGATAGATCCAAACTCGGGTCGCCCCGACCAGCTGCATCACCTCAATTTCTCGCCGTCGGGCTAGCACAATCAGGCGAATGGTGGTGGTAATAACAGCGGTGGCGGTCAGGGTGAGAATGGTGACGATAAATAGACTCGCCCACTTCAGGCCGTTGTTGAGCTGGGCCAGGCGGGTGACCGCTTCATCGACATACCGCACTTCATCGACGCCGTCTAACTGCTGGAGCTGGGTGGCGATCGCCGGTACGGCCTCCGAATCCTTCGCCTTCACCTTGAGCTCATCGACCAGGGGGTTGCCCTTGAGCTGGTCGGTGGCCCCAGTGATGTCAGACAGGCCCAGATCCGCCACGAGGGAGGCCCAGGCGGCTTCCTTGGTGACTGGGGTGACCGCCACCACATTGGGAAAAGCCTCTACCACCGGCTGCAGGTCGCTGGCCTGAAAGCCGCTGTCTAGGTAGGCTGACACCTCTAGCTGGCTGCCAAACTGGTTGAGCAGCCGTTCGAGCTGCCAGCTAGACTGGAGGCTAATGCCAAATAAAAACAGCAGTACCGTAATGGTGCTAATGGCCGCCCAGTTCATCCAGCCGCCGCGCCGCAGCCCCAGCAGGGTTTCGCGCAGCAGGTAGTCGAACTTGGTAAAGAACTTAAACATAAGTGCCCTTGCCTGGATAAGTTGGGCTGGTCATACAACAGATGTGGGGGCTAGCGCCTGGTTCTCACGCTAACTACAGCATGGTATAAGCTATTCTCTGTTGGTGGCCTTGTCAAGGGGCGTTCTTGATTCGCAACCTACGCAACCGAGGGAGAGTTAGGCCCATGGCCGCATCTGCAACCCCGCCCGATCGCCAGTCGGTGATTGATTATGCCCTGGGGCTGGGGTTTCACCTGGCGGGGATTGCGTCTGTGCCAGAGAGCCCAAGCGATCCTGAGGCCAGGGCCGTCGCTCACCTGCAAACCTGGCTGAAGCAAGGGCATCAAGCCGATATGGCGTGGATGGCCAACCCCAAGCGGCAGGATATTCGTCAGGTGCTGCCTGGGGCGCGATCGCTGATTTGCGTGGCCCTCAACTACTACACCCCCCAGCCCCATTCTCCGGATCCTCGCCACGGCAAAATTGCTCGCTATGCCTGGGGGCGCGACTACCATCGGGTGCTGCACAAGCGCCTCAAAGCCCTGGCTGGCTGGCTGACCGCCGCCGCCTTGGAGGCGGGGCAGGTCATTCAGGTGCGCTACTACGCCGACACGGGCCCGGTGCAAGACAAGGCCTGGGCCCAGCAGGCCGGGCTGGGCTGGGTCGCTAAAAACGGCAATTTCATTACTCGCCAGTACGGGTCGTGGGTCGTTTTGGGGGAGCTGGTAACTACCCTAGCCTTGGCCCCCGATCCGCCCCACGCGGCCCACTGCGGCACCTGTACCCGCTGCCTCGAAGCCTGCCCCACCGGGGCCATTCCCCAGCCCTACGTGGTCGACGCCAATCGTTGCCTGGCGTACCATACGATTGAGAACCGAGCTGAAACCCTGCCGCCCGAGATTGTGCCCCACCTCAACAATTGGGTGGCAGGCTGCGATATCTGCCAGGATGTGTGCCCCTGGAACCAGCGCTTTGCCCAGCCCACCACCCTGGAGGAATTTCAGCCCTACCCCGAGAATGTGGCCCCAAACCTGGTTGACTTAGCTACGCTATCAGAAGCCGAGTGGGATGATCGATTTCGAGCATCGGCCCTGCGTCGGATTAAACCAGCCATGTGGCGGCGCAATGCCCAGGCAGCCCAGGCAAATCAGCCCGACTGATAGACCTGGACTGATAGACCTGGTTCGCAACCAACGTACACTCTATCTATTGGCTTTACGCCTGACCTGTTGTTTAACTTACGATCTTCCTGTTGTGCTAAAACGCCTTTTTCTTCTGCCCCTGCTCACCGTCTGTGGCCTACTTGCCCCCGCCGCACCCACCCAGGCCCAGGCCCTGACTCCCTACGTGCTGCCCCTGGATTACGATTTGCTGGCAGAGCAGGGCCTGTTTTTGGCCAACGAAGCCCAGCAGTTAGCCGAGTTTCAGCAGTATGGCCAGGCCCTAGCCCTAGCCCAGCTAGCCTCACAACTGGCCCCCAACGATGGCCAAGTCCTGGCCCTCCTGGGTGGGCTGTATCTGCAAAACGACCAGGTCGATAAGGCGCTGCCCCTGCTCGATCGGGCGCGGGTGTTGCTGCCAGACAACGCCAGGATATTGTTTGCCCTGGGGTCGGCCTACATGCAGCAAGAAAACCCCCAGCGGGCCACGAGCTATCTGGAGCAGGGGTTGAAACTAGAACCCAACAACCCCAGTGCCCTATTTGATCTGGGCAATGCCTACTTTCAGCTACAGCAATACGCCAAGGCGATCGCCAGTTACGAGCAGTCGGTGGCGGCAGAGCCAGAGTTTTGGCCGTCGGTGAATAACATTGGACTGGTGCTTTACGAGCAGGGCGATGTGCCCCAGGCGTTGGAGCGCTGGCGAGCTAGTCTCGCCCTCGCCAGCAACGAGCCAGAATCAAAACTGGCGATCGCCGTCGCCCTCCATGCCCAGGAAAACTGCGGCGTAGCCGTGGTCAGAGCAGCTAACGCCGCCTGCCAAGAGG
>JAIXUR010000455.1 GCA_027483425.1 Cyanobacteriota bacterium
GGTCTGAGAACGATGACTTTATTGAATGGATGCAATTAAGTCGCTTAATGGCTGGGCCATGGCACCGCAGTCGCCATCCTCTACAGATTGACAAGCCAGGTGACAATGCCGTGGCCGGTGACCGCTTCAACTGTGGTGTATCCGCCAGTGGTCATAGCCGGGTTCTCCAGAATATTTCGTTAACATGACTGTAACGCAATGTAAACAAATATTGCAAATTTTGTAATAATCCCAGGAGCCAATCGCCGTTATACATGACGGGATGCCGAGACAGTGTCAGCTCCTGGCTGAGGTGTGAAGCCTGAACAGCGGGCGACGTTAGCCCTCGGCAGCCCTATTTAGGACACGGCGATGACCTTGATCGAGTTACACAGCAGCACGGTTTTAGTCACTGGGGCCTCACGGGGAATTGGCGCGGCGATCGCCCGTACACTCCATGGGGCCGGGGCCTCAGTCATTCTCCACTACAGCCAGGGAGCCGCCGAGGCGAACCAGATCGCCGCTGACCTGGGACCGGAGCGGGTGCAGCTGATGCCGGCTGATCTGGCGGTGCCGGGGGCTGGACCTGAGCTGTGGCAGCGGGCTGTGGCCTGGCGAGGCAGCGTTTCGGCGGTGATTAACAACGCGGCGACCATGCCCGCCGCCCCCATCAGCGCCGACTGGCCACAGTGGTCTACCGCCTGGCAAGACACCCTCCAGGTCAACTTGGTGGCGGTGGCCGATCTGTGTCGAGAGGCGATCGCCCATTTCCAAGCCAGGGGCGGCGGCACCCTGGTTAACCTGGCCAGCCGAGCCGCCTTTCGGGGCGATGGGCCAGAGTTCATGGCCTACGCCGCCTCTAAGGGGGGCGTGGTTGCGCTCACCCGCACCATTGCCAAGGGGTTCGCGGCGGATGGGGTGCTGGCCTATGCGATCGCGCCGGGCTTTGTGCGTACCGATCGCATTGAGCAGGTGATGGCAGAGCGGGGCGCCGATTACGTCACCCGCGATATCCCCATGGGGGCCCCGGCAGACCCGCAGGATATCGCTAACCTGGTGGCGTTTTTAGTTGCAGGGCTAGCCCCCCATGCGACCGGAGCGACCTTTGATATCAATGGGGCCTCTTATTTCCATTGATTCTGGGATTGCCCCAGGATTGCCATGGCAGGGTGATCAAGTCTTGGGGTCAATTACCCACTCACCCACCTCACCTCCGCTGGCTTCGTGTGCACCAACAGCTTCCCTCGCGAGAAGACGTGGGTCACCGTAGCGTTGCGGCGAATGGCTTCGTAGGGGCTAGGGGCATCAAGCACAATCAGGTTGGCGGGCTGCCCCACGGCCAGGCCGTAGGTGTTCCCCAGGGCGAGGGTTTTGGCCCCGTTGGTGGTGATCATGTCGTAGCAGGCGGCAATTTCATCCTGGCCGGTCATTTGGCAGATATGGACGGCCATGGCGGCCACCGTTAGCATGTTGCCATCGCCCAGGCTATACCAGGGGTCTTGCACACAGTCGTTGCCCAGGCTGACATTGAGACCTTGATGCCAGAGTTCCTTCACCCGGGTGACACCGCGCCGTTTGGGGTAGGTATCGGTGCGACCCTGGAGGGTGATGTTGATCAAGGGGTTGGCAACAAAGTTAATGGCCGATCGGGCCAGCAGGCCCATGAGTTTAAAGGCGTAGGCGTTGTTGTAGGAGGCAAAGGCGGTGGTGTGGCTGGCGGTGACCCGAGACCCAAGGCCCGATCGCACCGCACAGGCGGCTACCACCTCTAAAAACCGCGATTGGTCATCGTCAATTTCGTCGCAGTGGATGTCGATCAGGCGATCGTAGCGCTGGGCCAGTTCAAAAATACGGTGCACCGACTGCACGCCGTCTTCGCGGGTCATCTCGTAGTGGGGAATGCCGCCCACGGCATCGGCCCCCAATGTGAGCGCTTCCTCCATCAGATCCAGGTTGCCGGGGCTGCCGTAGAGGCCATCCTGGGGAAAAGCCACCACCTGCAGCGTGATCCAGTCTTTGACACTATCACGCACCTCCAACAGGGCTTTAAGGGCGACCAGGCTGGTTTCACTGACGTCGGCGTGGCTGCGGACAAACAGAACCCCCTGCTGAGCCTGAAGCTTGAGGGTCGCGATCGCCCTAGCCTTAACGTCCTCCAGGGTGAGAGACTGCTTGCGATCGCGCCAAATCTCAATCCCCTCAAAGAGCGTCCCACTTTGGTTCCAGCGGGGATCCCCCGCGGTCAGGGCCGAGTCCAGGTGAATGTGTGATTCGACAAAGGGTGGACTCACCATCTGCCCCCCCAGGTCAATCTCCTGGGCCGCCTCGGCGGTCAGGCGAGGCTCCATCGCCCGAATGATGCCGCCCTCAAGGCCAATATCCACAGCCTCGCCGCTCGACAACCGACCATCCCGCAAAATAAGTTCCATGGCAAGCCTGTCCCTGCTTCAAGTAATGGTGTAGATCTGGCCTTGACTATACCAAGTCCGCCAGGGCTCAACGCAGCAGGCTCCCTTGGCTGCTGGCGATCGCAGACACCTACTAAAAACCCTGGCCCCATCAACAGGAATAAAGCCAGGGAAATAAACTAATTCTGGAGAATCATGCTGGTCTTAAAGTGGGTCTTGATCCGAGCCTTGAACGGGTGTTCAGACGCCGAAACCGGATGCCTCCAGGCGAGCACGACTAACAGGCAGCTGCGAACAAGCCTGGGGCGTAGGCCTCAATCACCTTGCCCGAACGAGCGCAGGTAATCATGAGATAGTCGCAGGCACCACACTGGGTGCGCACCAGTTGATCAGGGTTAATATGGTGCCTCTCGGCCAGGTGTCCGCAGTTGGGGCAATGCACCTGTTGAACTTGATTAATCATTTTGTGACTCCGGCAGCTTTTTAGTTGAATGAATCAGAGATAGTATCTTTGGGTTGTTTTAGCCAAAAATAAACTCGCAATGATTAATTCACTGCGAGGGCTACGTCGAAAATTGCAGACCAAAAGTTTTGTTTCTCTTATGACTACTATTATGTCGCGGCTTTGAGAGAGGCGCAACTTTATTTATAAATGCTTAACCTTGGGATCACCCTCGAGACAATGATCCCCGCCCTTGGGTCGGGCTCTTAAGAGATCATTAGGTTTTGTTTATTTTGGCCGGAAGAGGGATAGCAGATTGGTGCTTTTTAAACCTAAGATTCCCAAAAAATGGATCCTCTAACTCAGGTATGGGTGTGGCTAAGCCCTCGAGCCCAGGTTCAAGTCTTTCTGCTTTAGCCCATTCAGGAATCATAAATTCTTGATAATTCTTGGTAAAGTAGCGAACTGTTAAGACGTAAATGTAAACAATTTTACAGTTTAAGAAACCCACTGATCCCCAGGTATCTGAATCCCACCATGCGCTACCGAATTCGCCACCTTACCCGCTATCGCTATCAGCAGCCGGTCACCCTACGCCATCACACCCTACGCCTGCGCCCGCGCAGCGATGGTGCCCAGCAACTGCTGAGCTTTGCCCTAGCGGTGACCCCTGATCCAGTCCGGCAAGCGGCGATCGCCGACACCGACGGCAATAGTACCCTCAGCCTGTGGTTTGCCCCAGACCCTACGGATCGACTTGAGATTGTGACCACGGCTGAGGTAGAAACCTATCGATCTAACCCCTTTGACTACCTGGCCGAGCCCTGGGCCACCACGTTACCCATCGACTATCCCATGACCCTAAAACGGGTTTTAGCGCCCTACTTGACCCACCTGGACGCCCCCGCCCTGGCACCTGGCGTCGTGGATTTAGCCCAAACCCTGGCCCATCGCGTAGACGGCCAGGTGGGCTTCTTTTTAACCGCCCTGGTCAGCCACATCTATGAGACCTGTGAATACACCAACCGGCCCACGGGTAACCCCTGGCCTGCGGGGGTGACCTGGGCCAAAAAACTGGGCAGCTGCCGTGACTTTGCGGTGGTCTTTATAGAGGCCTGTCAGGCCATGGGGTTGGCGGCCCGTTTTGTCAGTGGCTACGAGGAGGGCGACAGCACCCTGCTAGAACGCGACCTCCATGCCTGGGCGGAGGTGTATGTGCCCGGAGGTGGCTGGCGGGGGTTTGACCCGACCCACGGGTTAGCGGTCAGCGATCGCCACATTGCCCTAGTGGCCAGCCCTTTTCCGGCTCAAACCCTGCCGATTAGTGGCACCACCCAGCAGGGTAGTCAGGTGGGATCGAGCTTGGAGGCTGACATTCGGGTAGAGGTGCTGGACGCCTAGGGTGGACTACCCCTAGCGCCCCCCTAGCGCCCTAGGGTTTTACGGATTTGCTGGCGCAGATCCTTAGCCGGGACGTAATCGGGTTGAAGTTGCAGGGCTTTTTCCAGGGCGGTAATGGACTGGTCGTAGCGTTCTAGGGCCAAGGTGGCCTCGCCGCGTACCGTCCAGGCCTCTGCTGATTCGCGGTTGCGGGCGATCGCCTGATCGACGGCGTCAATGGCCTCCGCCGACCGCCCCAGCTTTTGCAGCACCCGGCCCCGATCCAGCCAGGCCTCAAACATGGCAGGCATGAGGCGATTGGTGCTTTCGTACAGTGCCAGCGCCGCCAGGAGATGCCCCTGCAGCTCTTCGGCATTGCCTTTGCTGCGCACGGCCTCGGGGTAGTAGGTGCTGTAGGCCAGGGCGTCCTCGCAGGCGGGAATGGCCTCCGCCGGACGTTTGAGCCCAATCAGGGTTTTGCACCGCCCCAGGTAGGCCGGTGCGTAGTCCTTTTGGGTGGCGATCGCTTTGGCGTAGATGGCTAGGGCGTCGGGATAGCGCCCCTGGATCCGCAGGCGATCGCCCTGGCGGGTCAGGTAGGCGACTTTGTCTTTGGCCGGCAGCAGCAGACCCAGGTCAACCGCCAAGGGGGGCACCTCAGCCA
>JAIXUR010000405.1 GCA_027483425.1 Cyanobacteriota bacterium
GGCCTCGGCGATGCCGATACTGCCGATCTCTACACCGAGATCTCGCGCACTATCGATATGCGCCTGTGGTTCCTTGAGGCCCACCTGGTCACGAAGGCCGACCTCGCCTAGATGACCGGTACAGTAGGGCCAAAAACCCGGTTTCTTCGTCGCTGCGCTAACGGCGTGATGGGCCTTTTGGTCGAGGAACCGGGTTTCTGTACCGACGTTCTAGGTTGACACGACCGTCGTCGGTTAATGACCGGGGAGACAGTAGCTGTCTCCCCGGTTTTGTATTGTCCCTAGTAGGCGTCTTGGTAAATGGCGTAGAAGTCTGCTTCAGTCACGGGTTTGGGGTTGAGGGGGTGGCAGCCATCCTGAATTGCGACGGCCACCAGCGGGGCAAAGGACGCTGGGGTGACCCCCAAATCGCCCAGGGAAGCGGGAATGCCAATGGCGGCAGACAGGGCTACAATCCAATCCACAAACTCCTGGCCATCGGTGGCCTCTGGCTTGACCACTCGGGCCAGCCGCAGAAATTGCTCTGGGGCAGCGGCGAGGTTAAACCGCATCGCCGCCGGCAGCATGACGCCATTGGCCAGGCCGTGGTGGGTGTCGTAGACCGTAGACAGCGCGTGGGCGCAGGAGTGGGTGACGCCCAGCCCCTTTTGAAAGGCGATCGCCCCCATCATTGACGCATTCAGCATGCCGCCCCTGGCCGCAAGATGCGCGGCGGCGGTCGCGTCGTCGAAGGTGGCTCCGGTGCGCAGCCGCTGGGCAAAGTCCACGCAAGCCTGCAAATTCTGCGCCACCAGGCGAATGCCCTCTAGGGCAATGCCGTCGCAGAGAGGGTTGAAGCCCTTGGCCAAAAATGCCTCGATCAGGTGGGTGAGGGCGTCCATGCCGGTGGCGGCGGTGATGGAGGCGGGCAGCCCTAGCAACAGCTCTGGATCCGCCAGCACTAGCCTGGGCAATAGCTGGGGGTCGAACATGATTTTTTTGGCGTGGGTGTCGTCGTCTGAGATCACGGTGCTGCGACCCACTTCGCTGCCGGTGCCCGCCGTGGTAGGGATGGCCACAATCGGAGGAATGGGCTGATCAATGGGGCGGGTGCTGGCCCCATCTTCGTAGTCGAACAGGTGGCCGGGGTGGTTGGCCATCAGGGCGATCGCCTTGGCGACATCCATGGGTGCGCCGCCGCCGACGGCGACAATGCCGTCGGCCCCGTGGGCTTGCCAGGCGTCTAGCCCGGCGTTGACTTGGGAGACGACGGGGTTGCCCCAAACGCCGCTAAAGGTGGTGGCCTTGAAATCGGCCAGGGAGGCGGCTAGGGCCGGGAACCAGGGCAGTTGGGCGACATCGCGATCGGTGACAATCAGCACGCGGTGAATGCCTAGGGCGGTGAGTTCGGCGGCGATTGCGTGTCGTGCCCCGGATCCAAAGCGAATGCGGGTGGGGAAGTTGTAGGTGTAAAGGGTAGAAGACATACGGGAGTTAGGTCTGTAAAAGAAGGAGCCGTGGGGTGCATCCGCGCAGCGATGCACCATTGCCTGGTGCAAAAACACACTCAAAGGGGTTGGGGGTTAAAGCCAAACCTGCCGCTGGGGGGATTTCGGTCCCCCCAGACCCCTACGAGAAGGACGTTCCGTCGTCCTTCACCTCACGGAAAGGATTGGCCGGTAGGTTGTTTAAACCTCTGTTTTGTGAATGGGCTGGTTTTTCTCTGGGGTGAGGGTAAGCTGCCGTAGGGTGGGCACTGCCCACCACTCCATCTGGCCAAAATCCGATCACTCCTGGACATTGTCCACCCCCTAAATTCCACCCCCTAAATATTGACGTACTGATCCATTTCCCAGGCGGTGATTTGGGCGTTAAAGGCGTCCCATTCCTTGGCTTTCATGGCTAAAAAGGTTTTGGCGCCTAGCTCGCCGAGGGTGTCCATGAGCAAGGTGTCCTGCTGGAGTGCGGCCATGGCTTCGTAGAGGTTGTAGGGCAGGGTTTGCAGTTCGGGGAATTCGTCGCCTCGGGCAAAGAGGTTTTCGTCGATGCGCTGGCCGGGGTCGGCTTGGGTTTTGAGGCCCTCTAGGCCAGCGGCCAGAATGCCGGCGGAAGCCAGGTATAGATTGACGGCCCCGTCGATCATGCGGCACTCAAACCGGCCCGTATCGGGAATCCGAATCAGGTGAGAGCGGTTGTTGCCGCCGTAGGAAATGTAGCGGGGGCTCCAGGTGCTGCCGGAGGTGGTCGTGCTGGCTCCCAGACGGCGGTAGGAATTGACCGTCGGGGCGCAGAGTGCGGCTAGCCCTTTGCCGTGGGCTAAGACGCCGCCCAGAAAGTGGTAGCCGGTGGGGGAGAGCCCGCCGTCGTCTGCTCCTTCGGCAAAGGCGTTGGTGTTGCCCTGCCAGAGGCTGTTGTGGACGTGGCCGCCGTTGCCGGTGATGTGGCTAAAGGGCTTGGGCATAAAGGTGGCGATTAACCCCCGCTGCTCGGCCAGGGTTTTGACCATATATTTAAAGAACACGTGGCGATCGCAGGTGGTTCGTGCATCGCTGTAGGTCCAGTTCAGCTCAAACTGGCCGTTGGCGTCTTCGTGGTCGCACTGGTAGGGCTCCCAGCCTAGGTCTTCCATGTAGGTGACTAGGGTGGAGATCAGATCAAACTGGCGCATCAGGTTGATCTGGTCGTAGCAGGGGCGCTCGGCGGTGTCCTTGGTGTCGGCGATCGCGTAGCCCGTTTCTGTCTGCCGCAGTAAAAAGAACTCCGCCTCGACCCCGGTTTTGTAGGTGTAGCCCAGGGCGGTCGCCTGTTCCAGCACCCGATTGAGAATCATGCGGGGGGCCGCTGGAAACGGCTGACCCTCAAAATAGACATCGCTGGCCACCCAGCCCACTGTGGGTTCCCAGGGCAGCTGAATGAGCGAATCGGGGTCTGGCACTACGGCAATTTCTGCCGCCTCTGGCCCCAACCCCAGGTTGGATGCAAAGGAACAGAAAAATGCCCCATCTTTCTCCACTGCGGCCATTTGCGCTGTGGGCACCAGCTTAGCCCTTGTCCCCCCCAGCAAATCGGTGTAAGAGACAAGGAAAAACTTGATACCAAGGGCTTTGGCCCTGTCTACCAGGCTCTGGGCCTGGCTTACCATTCCGACCA
>JAIXUR010000125.1 GCA_027483425.1 Cyanobacteriota bacterium
AGGACGGGTGGATTTCTTGGCTCTGCAAGAATCCATGAACAGTTGAAGAAAACAAGTGCTGGATGGACGTGTACTTATCGTAGCGTAAACGCAGATCAAGACGTATCTCAATCCATCTCTTGAGAGAAAGTGCGTAACCATTTGCTGTGCCGACGGTATGATGGCAGCATTTGCGGGCTTTTGAATTAATTAGGAGAAAACATGAACGTTGAAAATTCAGTTGCTCTGGTCACTGGGGCCAATGGAGGATTGGGTCAATATTATGTTGAAGCGCTGCGATCGCAAGGGGCTGCCAAAATTTATGCGGGTGCCCGCAACCCCAAGGCATTGGAAGCGCTAGTCGCAGACCATCCCGATATCGTTATTCCCATTGCCCTCGATATTACAGATGAACAGTCTGTCAATCAGGCCGCCGTACAATGTCCAGACGTGACCTTGCTGATCAACAACGCTGGAGTTGGGTTCAATCAGGGCTTGATCGCTGCGCCTAATTTGTCTCAAGCCCGTATGGAGATAGACGTTAACTACTTTGGAACCTTGATGATGTGTCGTGCGTTTGCACCCGTATTGAAGCAAAATGGCGGTGGCGCAATTGTCAATATGGTATCGATGGTGGCGCGAGTCAATCTTCCCTTCAATGGCAGCTACAGCGCATCCAAAGCCGCAACGCTATCCCTCACCCAAGGGGTACGAGCAGAGTTGGCAGCGCAAGGAACATTGGTCATTGCGGTCTTGCCTGCAACCATTGATATTGGCATGGGTAAATCCTATCCTGACCCAAAAGTGTCGCCGGAAGCAGTCGTTAGCGATGCTCTACAAGCTGTGATTGATAGCGTGGAGGACGTTTACCCTGGAGAACAGGCAAAACAAATGGCAGCGCAATTGCTCAGTGATCCAAAAGCGCTTGAAAAAGCATTGGCGACCATGCTACCCAGTTCAACTCAATAGTCAACCTTATGCCCAGCTACTTAGCAAAATCCATGTTGCTTGGCCCAAAGGGCGGCCTGGGTTCGATCGCTCACCCCCAGCTCACTCAAAATTCGGCTGATGTGGTTTTTCACCGTGCCATGGGCCAGATGAAGCGTTTGGGCAATGTCTTGATTGGTGTTGCCCTGGCCCAAAAGTTTGAGAATTTCTAACTCGCGATCGCTAAACCGATCCTGAACCCCCTCCCTGGGAGGCAGCGCCATCGACTGAAGCTGGGCAAACAGCTTGGGGGCAATGGTCGGCCCCAGTTGACTGTACCCCTGACTGAGGGTGCGCACCGCTGCCGCCACCTGTTTTGAGGGCGTACTCTTGAGCAGATAGCCCAGCGCCCCCGCCTGGAGCGACTGCCAAATGTATTCATCCTGGTCAAAGGTGGTCAGCACCAACACTCGAATCCAAGGGTAGCGTTGATGGATGGCGCGGGTGGCCGCCACCCCGTCACAAATGGGCATTTGCACATCCATCAAAATGATGTCGGGCTGTAGGGTTTCCGCCAGCGCGATCGCCCTGGCCCCATCCCCGGCTTGGCCCACCACCTCTAGATCCTCCTCCAGCGCTAGCAGCGCCGCCAGTCCCTGGCGAAACATCTCTTGATCATCCACCAGCAGGAGTCGAATCATCGGGGAACCACCACTCGAATTTGAGTACCCTTGCCTACCGTGCTGAGCAGCTGCAAGTCACCCCCCAGCAAACTCACCCGTTCATACATTCCTTTTAAGCCGTAGCCCCCGTAGGGCAGAGTGGGGTCGAATCCTTGGCCGTCATCGCCTAGTTCTAAAATAATCGACTCGGCATCGATGTGGCTGCGGCAGTAGACATGGGTCGCCTGGGCGTGCCGTTGAATATTGGTGAAGCCTTCTTGAACCACACAATACAGTTGATGGCTGGTTTGCAGGGGCAGGGGCGGCAGATGGATCTCGGCCTGAATCGAGAAGGCCTGACTCTGGCGGATTTCGTCGATTAACCGATGGAGCGCGGTGGTTAAATTGAATTCGTCCTGGCGCACGGTTTGAACGGCCTGGCGCACCGCCTCTAGACAGTGGCTCGAGAGCTGTTGAGCATTGTTCAACGCTTGGGCCGCCTGGGCCGGATCGCGCTGGCCCATGGCCTGGGCCAGCTCTAGTTGAATGTGGAGGGTGGTGAGGGAATGCCCCAGGGAGTCGTGGATGTCGCGGGCAATGCGCGATCGCTCCAGGGTTGCCGCCAAGGTTTCAATTTCCTGGGTGAGGGCTTCGGCCTTTTGCCGACTGCGGCGTTCGGCCACAATCACAAACCCGAGCAAGACCACAAATAGGCTAATGCCAATGTACTCAATCAGGCTGCTGATCACGATGATTTGGGGCTTATACAGGTCTTCCCAATCATTGGCTCGGACCATTTCAGCAAACTGCTGACCCAGCAACGGCAATGTCCACAGAATGACGACTAAATACCCGATTCCCGTTAGGAAAACGGTAACGACAACCTCGCGGCGGCCCACCAAAAAGCAGCTTTTAATTAAAAAGAAGTACAGAAGAATATCAAAGTCAATCCAAAACAGTTGGGCGATCAGCACCAAGGAAATCTCAAGGGCAAGATAAAGGTGACGCTGCCAGCGGGGCCGCTGGAGGGGAAAGCAAAAGCTGAGCACCCAAAAAATAACGATCAAGGCCGCGGCCTTGAGAAACACATTGGGCAAAAGCTGAACGTCATAGAGGTATTGATCAATGGCGTAGAGCAGCAGCAGCATCAACAGCAGGGCCCACTCGGCATAGCGCAGGGTGCGTTGCAGCGATAGAGTTTTGGGCCGCGATCGGGCAGGCTGTCTCAAGGCATTCATGGCTTCTCAAGGGTTTTAAACACAGGGCTCACCATTACCCACACCGCAATCGAGGCGGCGCAAACGGCGATCGCCGCGATCGCCACCTGCACCCCAAACATCTCCAGCAAAATGCCTGAGATCAGCAGCCCGATCGGGGCCGCCATCAAGGATACGCCATTGACCGTGCTGAGAATGCGGCCCCGTAGGTCGGCGGGAGTGCGCTGCTGTAGCACTGTATTGACAATGGGATTGAAGGGGGCATTGAGCAGACCGCCGATGGTACTGGCGGCCAGCACACCACCCAAGTGAGGGGCCCAGGCAAACACGGCAAACA
>JAIXUR010000034.1 GCA_027483425.1 Cyanobacteriota bacterium
ACTTTGGCAACAACAA
Organism: Cyanobacteriota bacterium; assembly: GCA_027483425.1. Lineage (GTDB taxonomy): Bacteria > Cyanobacteriota > Cyanobacteriia > Phormidesmidales > Phormidesmidaceae > Nodosilinea. The sequence continues at coordinate 17 of JAIXUR010000034.1, forward strand.
CAACGCCGCTGGCACTATCGAGGCCGTGCGTCGTGCGGATGCCGCTATTGGCGTCGCCATGGATTACGTCGATAATGTTGACCCCAATACCCTCGTGGTCACCGCAGCCGATAGTGATGCGGGCGGTCTGCAAGTGTTTCAGTTTGCCCCCTACACGCGTCCCGCTGGCAATGCTATTTCGGAGCCTGCCTTGGGTGAGGAGACCGAAGTACCCTTCATCAACGCTAACCCGACCAATACGGGCGCAACCCCTGTCTTTCTGGATGGCCCGACGGGCAGCACAGGGAGCGAGGAGTTCCCGTGGGATTCGTTCACCGCTGTGGACAGCATTGATGGCCCCATGGGCAACTTTGGCGTTGCTTGGGTCGGCACCCCCGACTTCCCTGGCAGCATTGTCTCTAAGGCCTACGGCCTCAATGCCGACTTGCTGCCCTCTACCCTAGACAACACCTTCATCTACGAGATGATGTACCGCACCCTGTTTGGGGATGAGGCCTTTGACACGCCTTTTGATGAGATCATCGACCTCACCGGGTTTGATGGGGAGGTCTCGGTGAATGTGACGGCTGAGCGCGAAGCCGCCTTCGACAACGTTCTCCGATTCTATGAAACCGATGCCCAAGGACGTGTGAATGGCCTACGCCCTGGTCAGGCAGGCTACGAAGAAGCGGTTGCAGCTAACCTGCTCGAGGCTGAGCTGTTTGTGAGCAACAATGCTTCTACCGATGCCAGCCTGACCCTGATCGGTGGCACCTACTACGCCCCCGCGTTGCTGATCGACGGTAGCCTGACCAACTTGGCGACTATTGAAGATGGCGCTCTGGGAGCTGAGCGCATCCGGCGTGAGGGCAATGTCTGGGGCTTCGAAGACCTCACAGACAACGATTTCAACGATTTAGTACTGACCCTCAACTCGGCTGAGCCCGTGGCCGTCTAGTTGATGGTGAGCACGTAACATCTAGTTCCCTCAGCCCCCGTTCTTTAAGCCAGTGCGGGGGCTTTTTTTAACCGTAAATTGCGATTTAAACGTCGCGAGATCTGCCCACGGATGGATTTTTGGCGGCAGGTTAACTCTTGGTCAAGCCCCCAAGAGCCTGCGGCTGGGGGAGTTCAAAGAAATCTGAACCAGATGCCTTGAAACTAGGTGAACGAAGATTAAAGTCTTCATAAACTGCTCTTGATTTGTCAGGGATATCCTCAGTGTTGATGTAATCAGTGCAGCTCAAGATTAGGCGAAATACGGAGTCGATCGCACTGGAATAGGGGAGTCAAAAGAGGAGCGATCGCTCCCAAGTTTTCTGCGGCTAAATTCGGCTTCTCGGTCATGGTTTTCCGTCCTGCAACGTTTCTAGGCACAAGCACCTATGTCTATTCGCTTCTCCACCTTCAATGCCTCCCTCAATCGCTCTGCGGAGGGACAACTGATCACTGATTTATCGACGCCAGAAAACGCTCAGGCCCAGGCGATCGCAGAAATCATCCAGCGCAGCAATCCTGACGTCGTTCTAGTTAACGAGTTCGACTTCGATGCCACCGGAACCGCCGCGGCCCTTTTCCAGGAAAACTATCTGTCGGTCTCTCAAAACGGCGTTGACCCCGTCGAGTATCCCTACGTTTACGCCGCCCCATCCAACACGGGCCTGCCCTCCGGCCTTGACCTCAACAACAACGGCACTGTCGGCGGCCCCGACGATGCCTACGGCTTTGGCTTCTTCCCAGGCCAGTTTGCCTTCGTTATCTACTCCAAATACCCCATCGTTGAAGACCAAATCCGCACCTTCCAGGAATTCCGCTGGGCTGACATGCCCGGAGCCCTGCTGCCGGAAGATTCGAATGACGCAGACGGCAACGGCGACACCGCTAATTGGTTCACCGCAGAAGAGCTGGCAGCGGTTCGGCTTTCCTCTAAAAACCATGTCGATCTACCCATTGAGGTCAACGGCGACATCATCCACGTCCTCGCCAGCCATCCCACCCCGCCGGTATTTGATGGCCCCGAAGACCGCAACGGTCGCCGCAACTCCGATGAAATCCGCTTTTGGGCCGACTATATCAATGGCGAAGACTACATCTACGACGATAACGGTGCTGCCGGTGGGTTAGCCGCCGGGGCCAAGTTCGTGATCATGGGCGACCAAAACTCCGATCCCTTCGATGGCGACAGCATTCCCGGTGCGGCCCAGCAAATCTTAGAACATCCTTTGGTCAACGCATCGGTGACGCCCAGCAGCGCGGGTGGCCCTGATGCCGCCCTGCGTCAGGGGGGCGCTAACGCAGACCACATCGGCGATTCGGCCTTTGACACCGCTGACTTTGGCTTCAGCTCTGCGGATCCGACCACCGATGTAGCGCCGGGCAACCTGCGGGTGGATTACGTCCTGCCGTCCTACAATTTGGCCATCACCGAGGCCCAGGTCTTCTGGCAACCCAGCACCGATCCGCTCTTCCCTCTGGCGGAGTTTCCCACCTCTGATCACCGCCTGGTGTACGTCGATGTGGAGGTGCCCGCCGCAGACACCGGACGGCGCACGGTATCTGACCTGGAGTTTTTGGGTGAGGTGATATTGCCCACTGACCTGACCTTTGAGGGCACCCAGGTCGGCGGGCTTTCGGGCTTAACCTACGATGCCGAGGCGGGCGTTTACTATGCTCTTTCAGATGATCGCAGCCAGCTCAGCCCGGCCCGCTTCTACACCCTGGGCATTGACCTCAGCGATGGCCGCCTAGACGAGGGCGATATTGCCGTTACCGATGTCACCACCTTGCTCGATGCCAGCGGCAATCCCTTTGCGGCCCAAGGCCTCGACCCCGAAGGGATCGCGCTTACCCCCGACGGTACCCTCTACATTGCCTCCGAAGGTGTCGCCAGCACCGGCATTGCGCCCTTCGTGAACGAGTTCTCGTTAGCGGGTCAGCAGCTGTCTGAATTGCCGATCGATGCAAAATTTTTGTCCGCTACCGCCAGCGGCATTCGCCCCAATTTGGCCTTTGAAAGCCTGACCCTCAGCCCTGACGGTCAGTACATCTACACCGCCACCGAGAATGCTCTCTTGCAAGATGGGCCAGCGGCCAGTCTAGACGGGGGCAGCCTCAGCCGGATTGTGAAGTATGACCTGGTCAGTGGCGAGGCGATCGCCGAATACGTCTACGAAGTCGAGGCCATTCCCACCGCGCCGGTTCCCGCTGACGCCTTTAGCGACAACGGCTTGGTCGAACTGCTGGCGATCGACAACAACGGCTCCTTCCTAGCCCTAGAGCGTTCCTTCGCCGAGGGGCAGGGCAACACCGTCAAGCTGTACGAAGTACGCACCCAGGGCAAGTTAGATGTCCAGGGTGTCTTTGACCTGTTCCGTGAAGAGGCCCTCGAAGCGGACGGCGAAGTCCTTCCCCCCGGCCCCTTTGAAATTGACCCCGCCGTTTCTAAGCGCGAGATTCTCGATATCGAGGCCGACCTGGGTATTGCCCCCGACAACCTGGAGGCGCTGACCTTTGGCCCTACACTGGCCGACGGTCGCCAGACACTGGTGCTCGCCAGCGACAACAACTTTAGCGACACTCAATCCACTCAGTTCCTCGCCTTTGCGGTTGATTTTGACGCGATCCCCGCCGTGCCTTCTGTGTTAGAAACGCCGCTGACTGTAGACGACGAAGACGGCACCACCCCGCTCCTGGGCGACTCCGACGACCCGGCAATTTGGGTGAACCCAGTTGACCCCAACGACAGCCGGGTCATCGTCACCCTCAAGGATGGCGGTGCCGCCACCTTCA